>NZ_JBYTEP010000122.1:0-590 GCF_058792015.1 Cellulomonas sp. EB106-03-03-XG116 | reverse complement strand
GGCGTCGGGCATGCTGGGGGCATGCCCGACGCCCCCCGGCTCGTCCTCGGCGATCCCGCCGCGCCCGTCACGGTCACCGAGTACGGCGACCTCGAGTGCCCGTACTGCCGCGACGCCGAGCCGGTGCTCCGGCGGCTGGTCGAGGAGTCCGACGGCGGGGTGCGCCTGGTGTGGCGGCACTTCCCGCTGTTCCAGGTGCACCCGCACGCGCTGATCGCGGCGCTCGCGGCCGAGGCCGCCGCCGAGCAGGGGCTGTTCTGGGAGATGCAGCGGCTGCTGTTCGCGCAGCAGGACCGGCTGACCGAGCCCGACCTCCGCGCCGCCGGCGCGCGCCTGGGCCTCGACCCGGCGACCGTCGCGGGCGAGGGCGCCCAGCCGTACGCCGACCTGGTCGAGGCGGACTACGTCGGCGGTCTCGAGCTCGGGGTGCGCGGGACGCCGACGCTGCTGATCCAGGGGGAGCGGTACCGGGGCCCGGTCGAGCTGCCCGCGCTGCGCGCGGCGGTCGCGGAGGCGGCGCCGGCGCGCTGAGGCCGCGCGCCCGCGGAACCCCACCCTCTCCTCGCGTCGACCCCCGATCGATCGGGGGT
>NZ_JBYTEP010000121.1:0-1788 GCF_058792015.1 Cellulomonas sp. EB106-03-03-XG116 | reverse complement strand
CGCCGGCACCACCGGCCGCCGCGGCGGTCCGGGCGCCGGCGGGTGCCGGCTCGGGGTCCAGCAGGGCGTCCCGGACGATCCGGCGGGGGTCGTAGCGCCGCGGGTCGAGCGCGGCCCAGTCGATGTCCTTGACCTCGTCGCCGAGCTCGCTGTCGACGCGCTCGCGCGCGTCCGCGAGGAAGTGCCGGGCCTGCTTGGTCAGCCGGGCGAGCTGCTCGGCGTACTTCGGCAGCCGCGTCGGGCCGATCACGATGACGGCCACGACCAGGATCACGAGGAGCTCGCCGCCGTTGATCCCGAACACGTCACCCAGGCTACCGTCCGCCGGGCGCGCCACCTAGCGGTCCCCGGCGCCCGTCCGGGTCAGCCCTGCGCGGACTCGTCGAGGACGACGCGCACGTCCCGCTCGGCGCCGTCGGCGGCCCGGACCCGCAGGGAGACGGCGTCGCCGGGCGTGCGGGCGCGGATCGCCACCACCAGCTCGTCGGACGCGGTGACCGGTCGCCCGTCGATCGCGAGGATCACGTCGCCGGCGCGGATGCCCGCGCGGTCCGCGGGGCCGCCGGGGGTCACCGGCTGCTGCGCGCCCTGCGGCTCGGTCGCGACCTGGACACCCTCGCCGGTGTAGGACCCGTCGAGCAGGACGCCGATCACCGGGTAGGTGGCGACGCCGGTCTCGATGAGCTGCTCGGCGGTGCGCCGCGCCTGGTTGGACGGGATGGCGAACCCGAGCCCGATGCTGCCGCCGCTCGTCGCGGAGGCGCCCGGCGGCTGGGCGATCGCCGAGTTGATCCCGACGACCTCCCCCGCCGCGTTCACCAGCGGTCCGCCGGAGTTGCCCGGGTTGATCGCGGCGTCGGTCTGGATCGCGTTGATGAACGCGGTCTCCTCGGTGCCGTCGCCGGCCGCGACCGGGCGGTTGAGCGCGCTGACGATGCCGGTGGTCACGGTGCCCGCGAGGCCCAGGGGCGCGCCGATCGCGACGACCGGGTCGCCGACCTGCGCCGCGTCGGAGTCGCCGAGCACCAGGGGGGTCAGTCCCTCGGCCTCGACCTTGACCACCGCGAGGTCGTAGTCGGCGGTGCTGCCCACGATGGTCCCCGGGAGCTGCGAGCCGTCCGCGAGCAGCACCACGATCGACGACCCGGCGCCGGACGCGCCCGCCACGACGTGGTGGTTGGTGAGGATGTAGCCGTCCTGGCGCAGCACGAGGCCCGACCCGGTCGAGCCGCCGGACGCCGACGACACCTCGATCGAGACGACCGACGGCAGCACGGTGGCGGCGATGCCGGCGACGCTGTCCGGCGCGCGGTCGCCCGCGCCCGTGCCGACGGCGGCGGGCAGGCCGGCGTCGGCCAGGTGCGCGTCGTCGCGCTCGATCCGGGCGCCGACGACCCCGCCGAGCAGGCCGGCGCCGAACGCGGCGACCACGAGGCCTGCCACGACGCCGAGGGGGACGCGCCGGCGGCGGCGCCCGCGGCGCGGCGCCGGGACGCCGAGCTCGGGCATCGCGGGCGGCAGCACGCCCGGGGGCAGCAGGGCGGGTGCGGGGGCCGCCGCCGGGTCGGCCGGCAGCGGGGACGGCGGGACGGCACCGGCCACGGGGCCGGTCGGGCCGGCGGGGCCGGTCGGGCCGGCGTGGCCCGCGGGCGCGCCCCAGGGCGACGGCGCACCCCAGCCGGCCGGGGTGGCGGGCGCGCGGTACGGCTGCTGCGGGGCGGCCGGCGCGGCGCCTGTCTCTTATCCACCTCTCCGAGCCCCCGAGACATGGCGCCTGATCTGGGGGGG
>NZ_JBYTEP010000120.1:0-1857 GCF_058792015.1 Cellulomonas sp. EB106-03-03-XG116 | reverse complement strand
CCCCCCCCCCCCCCCCCCCCCCCCCCCCCCCCCCCCCCCCCCCCCCACTCCAGCCGGGGGTGCGGCGTGCGGAGGTTCCGCGAGGGCGCGGCACGCGGTCGGCGAACAGGTGCGCGGTCCGGGGCGGTCGCGGGGGACAATACGAGCGTGAGCCTCTACCGCGACGAGGCGATCGTGCTGCGCACCCACAAGCTGGGGGAGGCGGACCGGATCGTCACCCTGCTGACCCGCACGCACGGCAAGGTGCGCGCCGTCGGCAAGGGCGTCCGGCGCACCACCTCGCGGTTCGGTTCCCGGCTCGAGCCGTTCATGCACATCGACGTGCAGCTGAACACCGGCCGGAACCTCGACGTCGTCACCCAGGTCGAGACGCTCGGCGCGTACGGCCGGCCGGTCTGCGAGGACTACGCCCTGTACACCGCCGGCACCGTGATGCTGGAGACCGCCGAGCGGCTCGTCGAGGCCGAGCGCGAGCCCGCGCTGCAGCAGTACTGGCTGCTGGTCGGCGCCGTCCGCTCGCTGGCGTCCCGGGAGCACGCGCCCGGCCTGGTGCTCGACTCCTACCTGCTGCGCGCGCTCGCGATCGCGGGCTGGGCCCCGTCGTTCACCGACTGCGCCCGCTGCGGCCGGCCGGGTCCGCACCACTCGTTCGCCGTCGCCCAGGGCGGCGCCGTCTGCACCTCCTGCCGCCCGCCGGGCGCGACCGCCCCGGCCCGGGAGACGTTCGAGCTGCTGTCGGCCCTGCTCGCCGGCGACTGGCCCGTGGCCGAGGCGTCCGCCGAGCGGCACCGCAAGGAGGGCAACGGCCTGGTGTCCGCGTACTCCCAGTTCCACCTGGAGCGCACGCTGCGCTCGCTGCCGATGGTCGAGAGGATCTGATGCCGGTTCCGCCGCCCCCGCACCCGAGCGGGGCCCGCCCGCCCGTGCTGCCGAAGGAGCTCGTCCCGCAGCACGTCGCGATCGTCATGGACGGCAACGGCCGGTGGGCGAACGCCCGCGGGCTGCCCCGC
This sequence comes from Cellulomonas sp. EB106-03-03-XG116, assembly GCF_058792015.1. Lineage (NCBI taxonomy): Bacteria > Bacillati > Actinomycetota > Actinomycetes > Micrococcales > Cellulomonadaceae > Cellulomonas > Cellulomonas sp. EB106-03-03-XG116. The sequence continues at coordinate 847 of NZ_JBYTEP010000120.1, read as the reverse complement.
ACCGCCGGGCACGCCGCCGGCGAGGCGTCGCTGCTCGACGTGGTCGCCGGGGCCATCGAGATCGGCGTGAAGCACGTCTCCGCCTACGCGTTCTCCACCGAGAACTGGACCCGGTCGCCCGAGGAGGTCCGGTTCCTCATGGGCTTCAACCGGGACGTGCTGCGCCGCCGTCGGGACGTGATGAACGACTGGGGCGTCCGGGTGCGCTGGGCCGGGCGGCGGCCCCGCCTGTGGCGGTCGGTCATCTCCGAGCTGGAGGAGGCCGAGCGGCTCACGGTCGGCAACACCACCTGCACGCTGACCATGTGCGTGAACTACGGCGGCCGCGCCGAGATCGCCGACGCCGCCAAGGCGATCGCGCAGGACGTGGCGGCGGGCCGGCTGAAGGCGGACAAGGTCTCCGAGAAGACGGTCCAGCGCTACCTCGACGAGCCCGACCTGCCGGACGTCGACCTGTTCCTGCGGTCGTCCGGGGAGCAGCGCACGTCGAACTTCATGATCTGGCAGGCGGCCTACGCCGAGCTGGTGTTCCTGGACGAGCCGTGGCCGGACGTCGACCGCCGGCACCTGTGGCGCGCGATCGAGACGTATGCGAGCCGTGACCGCCGCTACGGCGGTGCCGTGGACAAGCCCGCCCCCGCCTGACCCGGCCCCCGAGCGCGCCGAGATGACAGCTCTCGGCTGCGAGCGCGCCGGCTCGCGCAGCCGAGAGCTGCCATCTCGGCGACCCCGTCAGGCGGGCGAGGCAGGCGGGCGGGTCAGGCGGGCTGGTCCGCGCGCACGGGCGGGTGCGCGGTCGGGGCGGCGTCGGCGCGGCGGGCGCGCGTCCGGCGGCGCAGGACCACCC
>NZ_JBYTEP010000119.1:0-2159 GCF_058792015.1 Cellulomonas sp. EB106-03-03-XG116 | reverse complement strand
ACCACCGCGGCGGCCGCGGCCGCACGGGCGGCGGCGCCCAGCAGTAGCCGACGCCGCGCTGCACCGCCCGCGACCGGCCTCCGGTCGCGGGCGGTCGTGCGTCCGGGCACCGTGGTGGAACACCGCGCCCCGCATCCGCGTTCTGCTGCCGGCGGACCAGCCCCGGCCGCACCGGGCGGGGCGTCCGCAGGGCGAGAGGAGCACCGCGATGGCGGAGAAGACCTACGAGGTCACCAAGGACGAGTCGCAGTGGCGGGTCGAGCTGAACCCCGCCGAGTTCCAGGTGCTGCGCCTGGCCGGGACCGAGCGCCCGTGGACCGGTGAGCTGCTCGACGAGCACCGCGAGGGCGTGTACCGCTGTCGCGCCTGCGGCAACGAGCTGTTCCGGTCGGAGACCAAGTTCGACTCCCACTGCGGGTGGCCGAGCTTCTTCTCCCCGCTGGCGGGCGACAAGGTCGAGCTGATCGAGGACCGCAGCCTGGGCATGGTGCGCACCGAGGTGCGCTGCGCGAAGTGCGGGTCGCACCTCGGGCACGTGTTCGACGACGCGCCGCAGACGCCGACGGGTGACCGCTACTGCATGAACTCCGTGAGCCTGACCTTCGACGCGAAGTAGGCTGCCCCCCGTGTGGGGGAGGGGAGCGCCGATGCTTCAGGGAAACCGGTCTGCTGCCGATATCCCGGACGTGGAACAGGCCCTGATCGTCCGCCGGTGGCGCCGCTACGGCGCCGACCGGCTGTACGTCACGGCCGAGACCGGCGCGCCCCTCGGCAGCGTCGACCTCGCCACCGGCCAGGTGGCCGTGGAGGCCGACGCTGCCGCCCTCGAGGGCGAGGGCCTGGAGCAGGCCGTGCGCGGCGCCGCGCAGGCCTACCTGCGCGCCGACGTGCCCGAGCTCGTCGTCCCGACCGCCGACGTCCTCCCCGAGGACGAGCCGCAGCCCGAGCCGGAGCCGCGCCCCCGGGGCCGCCGCGCCCGCCGGGACGCCGCGCCCGAGCAGCCCGCGGCGGCCGACGCCACGGACGCGCCGGAGCGCCGCGGCCGGCACCGCGCCGACGACCTCGTGAGCCCGCGCCCCGACGCCGAGCCGCGCGGCGTCCGCGAGAGCCTGTGCGACCGCCTCGACCGGCTGATGCTGGACGGCTGGCACGTGCTGCACGACGTCCCCGTCGGCCGGCAGGGCTCGGTCGTCGCGCACCTGCTGATCGGCCCGCCCGGGGCGTTCGCGGTCGCCGAGCGGCCCGCCGCCGCGTCGGGGCCGGAGCGGCTGGTGCTGGACTCCCGGCACCTGTCCGCGGACGGCCACGGGGTCGCGGACCTGCGCGACGTGCGGCTCACCGGGGCCCGCGCCGGGTCGCTGCTGCGGGCCGCCGTCGGGTCGCCCGTCGCGGTGCGCGGGGTCCTGGTCGTGCACGGCACGGTCGAGGTGCTCGCCCCGTCGCCCTACGACGCGCTGGTGCTGCCGGACGCCGACGTGCCGGACGTGTTCGCCGCGATGCCCGCGCGCTGGTCGCCGGGGCGGGTGGACGCGGTCGCGGCGATCGCCCGACGCCGCAGCACGTGGGCGCTGAGCCGCGCGGTCTGAGCCGCCGCGGGGCCCGCGGGCCCCGGCCGCGGCGCGGCCTCAGGACCCCTGCTGCACCCGCGGCGGCGTCGCCGACAGCGACTCGTTGAGCCGGTGCAGCTGGTCCGCGAGCAGCCCCCGGTCCTCCTCCGCCCACGTCCCGAGCGCGGCCGACAGGTAGGCCCGCCGCGCGACCCGCGCCGCGTCCACCCGGCGGGCGCCCTCGGTCGTCACGCGGATGAGCTGCCCGCGCGAGTCGTCGGGGTCGGGTCGCCGCTCGATGAGCCCGAGCTGCTCCAGGCGCCCCAGCTGGCGCGACATCGTGCCGCGGCCGACGCCGATGTGCTCGGCGAGCTCGCTGGCCCGGACGTCGGGCTCGCGCTCGATGCGCACCAGCAGCGGGTACGCCGAGGGCTCGAGGTCGGGGTGCACCTCGCGGGCGAGGCGCTCGGCCGAGGCGCGCGCACGACGGAGCAGCAGCCCGAGCTCGGACTCGATGCGCGCGACGGGGTCGGTCGGGGTGTCCACCGACCCATTGTGGACGACGCGGGGGGGAGGGGGGGGGGGGGGGGGGGGAGGGGGGGGGGGGGGGGG
>NZ_JBYTEP010000118.1:0-2357 GCF_058792015.1 Cellulomonas sp. EB106-03-03-XG116 | reverse complement strand
CGGCGGCGCAGGACCACCCACGCGGCCAGCGCGGCGAGCGCCACGAGCACCGCCGCCAGGCCCCACGGGGACGCGGTCGCGAGCCGGACGGCCGCCCAGACCGCGCCGAGCCCGACGGTGCCCCAGACGAACGCCCAGGCCACGCTGCCCGGGACCGACGCCGCGAGGAACCGGGGGTACGGCATCCGGACGAGGCCCGAGCCGACGAACACCGCCGTCTGCACGCCGACCGTCAGGTAGGCGAGGACCACCGCGAACGGGCCGAACCGGTGCACGAGCGCCAGGCCGCGCCGGGCGGTGGGGGTGCGCATGAGGCGCTCCACCCGCGCGCGGGCCGCGGCGCCGCGCGGGGCGGTGGCCGGGCCGGCGTCCGCGCCCGCCGGGACGTCGTCGTCGGCGCCCGGCACCCGGTCCGCCAGCCGCGCGGCACCGGAGGTCACCCCGCGGCCGACCCAGTAGAACAGGTGCGAGCGCGCCATGACGACGACGAACAGCCCGGCGATGACGGCCCAGAACGGCCACCCGCCCATCCCGTACGCCGCCGCCGTGTCGCTCACCCGCCCGAGTCTACGAGTGAGGGCAGCCTGACCTCGTCGGGACGAAGGTCCCGGACGGACCCCCGGTGCCGGGGTGCTAACCTCGTCCGCGAACCTGAGTTCACACAGGGTTGTTACCCGCCGTCGTCGCGGGGCAAGACCTGAGCCGCAGCGATGCGCCTCAGGTCTTTTTTTGTGCCCGGACGGCGTCGGCTCTCGACGAGGAGTACGACATGACGTCCGCGACGACGCGCGACAGGGCCGAGGAGATCATCCGGGCGGTCGGAGGACCGGCCAACGTCCTCAGCCTGACCCACTGCGCCACCCGGCTGCGCTTCGAGCTGCGCGACGCCTCGGTGGTCGACCAGCGGGCCGTGGAGGCGGTGCCCGGCGTGATGGGCGCCGTGCCGCAGTCCGGCGACCGCTACCAGGTGGTCGTCGGCGGGGCGGTGCAGACCGTGTTCACGCAGATCATGCACCTGCCGGAGATGGCCGGCGTGGGCGCCGGCCGGCAGTCCGACGCCGATGTGAAGGCCGCCGCGCGGTCGAAGGCCCGCGGCAAGGTCGCGTGGCTCGACGCGGTGTTCGAGTACCTGTCCGACTCGTTCCGCCCGCTGCTCGGCGTGCTGCTCGGCGCCTCGCTGATCATCGCGTTCGCGGCGGTGCTGGACGCGCTGGGCGTGGTGGACTTCCGCGCCGACGACAAGCCCGCCACCTGGGTGTTCGTCGACGCGATGTGGCGGGCGGTGTTCTACTTCCTGCCGATCATGGTCGCGTACAACGCGGCGAAGAAGCTGCAGGTCGACCCGTGGCTGGGCGCCACGGTCATGGCCGCCGTGATGACGCCGGACTTCCTGAAGCTCACCGACGCGGCCACGACGGTGTGCACCACCAACGCCACGCTCGGCACCACGGCGTGCGTCGCCGACGTGTTCGGGCTGCCGATGCAGCTCAACGACTACGGCGGCCAGGTGTTCGTGCCGCTCATCATGGTCGCGGTGCTCGCCCCGGTGTACCGCGCGCTGAAGCGGGTGTTCCCGGAGAACATCCAGATGGTGTTCGTGCCGTTCCTGTCGATGGTCGTGATGATCCCGGTCACCGCGTTCCTGCTCGGCCCGCTCGGCATCTGGCTCGGCTCCGGCCTCGGCGACGGCCTGGCGTGGCTCAACGGCAACGCCCCGATCGTGTTCGCCATCGTGATCCCGCTGATCTACCCGTTCCTGGTCCCGCTGGGCCTGCACTGGCCGCTGAACGCGCTGATGCTGGTCAACCTCAACACCCTCGGCTACGACTTCATCCAGGGCCCCATGGGCGCGTGGAACTTCGCGTGCTTCGGCGCGACCGCCGGCGTGCTCGTGCTCGCGGTGCGCGACAAGGACGTGCAGATGCGGCAGACCGCGACCGGCGCGCTCGCCGCCGGCCTGCTCGGCGGCATCTCGGAGCCCTCGCTGTACGGCATCCACCTGCGGTTCAAGCGGATCTACCCGCGGATGCTCGTCGGCTGCCTCACCGGCGGCGTCATCATCGGCCTGATGGGCGGCGTCGACACCAACGCGTTCGCGTTCACCTCGCTGCTGACCATCCCGGTGTTCAGCCCGATCCCGGTGTACCTGATCGCGATCACCGCGGCGTTCGCGGTGTCGATGGTGCTGGTCGTCGTCTCGGACTACCGCACGCCCGAGCAGCGGGCCGAGGCCCGCGCCGCCCGTGAGCAGGCCGAGGCCGACCTCGCGCTCGAGTCGGCGTCCGTGTCCGCCCCGGCCGCGGCGACGGTGGGGGCCCTGTCTCTTCTCCACATCTGACGCTGCCGACGAAGGCCGT
>NZ_JBYTEP010000117.1:0-2746 GCF_058792015.1 Cellulomonas sp. EB106-03-03-XG116 | reverse complement strand
GTGCAGAAGAGACAGGCGCGCACCCGTGGGGTCGCGCGCCCGGGCCGTCGGCGGGCCGGGGTCGGTCGGAGCCGTCAGGCCTCGACGACCACCGGGATGATCATCGGCCGGCGGCGGAGGCGGTTGGACGCCCAGCGCCCGACCACGCGCCGCACGACCTGCTGCAGCTGCTGGGTGTCGACCGCCCCGCCGCGCGACGCGTCCTCGAGGGCCGCGGTGACGTCCGGCAGGATCGCGTCGAACACCTTGTCGTCCTCGGCCACGCCGCGGGCGAGGATCTGCGGCTTGCCGAGCACCTTGCCGTCGGTCGAGCTGATGACGGCGAAGATCGAGATGAAGCCCTCGTCGCCGAGGATGCGGCGGTCCTTGAGGTCGGCCTCGGTGATGCCGCCGACCGACGAGCCGTCGACGAACACGTACCCGCAGGGCACCGCGCCCACGACGGACGCCCGGCCGTCGACCAGGTCCACGACCACGCCGTCCTCGGCGAGCACCACGCGGTCGGCCGGGACGCCGGACTTCACCGCCAGCGCGCCGTTCGCGACCAGGTGCCGGACCTCGCCGTGCACCGGCATGACGTTGCGCGGCTTGAGGATGTTGTAGCAGTACAGGAGCTCGCCGGCGCTGGCGTGGCCGGAGACGTGCACCTTGGCGTTGCCGCCGTGCACGACGCGCGCCCCGAGCCGGGTCAGGCCGTTGATGACGCGGTACACCGCGTTCTCGTTCCCGGGGATCAGCGACGAGGCGAGGATGACGGTGTCGCCGGGGCCGACCGAGATCTTGTGGTCGTTGTTGGCGATCCGGGACAGCGCGGCCATGGGCTCGCCCTGGGAGCCGGTGCACATGAGCACGAGCTCGTCGTCCCGCACGTCGTCGAGGCGCTTGGCGTCGACCAGCACGCCGTCCGGCACCTTGAGGTAGCCGAGCTCGGCGGCGATCGTCATGTTCCGGATCATCGAGCGGCCGACCAGGGCGACCTTGCGCTCGTGCGCGGCGGCGGCGTCGAGGACCTGCTGCACGCGGTGCACGTGCGAGGAGAACGACGCGACGACGATCTTGCGCGCGGAGGTGGCGAACACGTTGTCCAGCACCGGGCCGATCTCGCGCTCGGGGCTGACGAAGCCCGGCACCTCGGCGTTGGTGGAGTCGACCATGAACAGGTCGACGCCCTTCTCCCCCAGCCGCGCGAACGCGCGCAGGTCGGTGATCCGGCCGTCCAGCGGGAGCTGGTCCATCTTGAAGTCGCCGGTGTGCAGCACGGTGCCGGCGCCGGTGGTGACGGCGACGGCCAGCGCGTCCGGGATCGAGTGGTTGACCGCGACGAACTCGCAGGAGAACGCGCCGATCTGCTCGGTCTGGCCCTCCTTGACCGCGTGGGTCAGCGGGGTGATCCGGTGCTCCTTGAGCTTGGCCTCGACGAACGCGAGGGTCAGCTGCGAGCCGATCAGCGGGATGTCCTGGCGCAGGCGCAGCAGGTACGGCACGGCGCCGATGTGGTCCTCGTGCCCGTGGGTGAGCACGATGCCGTCGACGTCGTCCATGCGGTCGGCGATGTAGCCGAAGTCCGGGAGGATCAGGTCGACGCCGGGCTGGTGGTCCTCGGGGAACAGGACGCCGCAGTCGATGATGAGCAGGCGGCCGCCGTACTCGAGGACGGCCATGTTGCGGCCGACCTCGCCGAGGCCGCCGAGGGCCACGATGCGCAGCCCCCCCTCGGGCAGGGCGGGCGGCAGGGCGAGGTCGGGGTGCGGGTGGGACATGCTTCTCCTGGTTCAGGCGGACAGGACGCCGGCGATGCCCGCGGCAGCAAGGCCCGCGCGCACCGCCTCGACGTCCTCGTCCGACGCGGCGACGTTGGGCAGCCGCAGGTGTCGGGACGGGACCAGACCGAGGGACCAGACGGCGGCCTTGGCCGCGACCGCCTGGAAACCCCGGCCGTTGAGCGCGTCGATCGCCGGTGCGATCGACAGGAAGATCTCGAGCGCGCGGGCGTGGTCGCCCGCGTCGTGGGCCGCGGTGAGCGCGGCGAGCTGCGGGCCGGCGACGTGGCCGACCACGCTGACGATGCCGGCGGCGCCGTGCGCCAGGAACGGCAGGTAGAGCGAGTCGTCGCCGGAGTACCAGGCGAGCCCGGTCGCCGCGGCGGCCTTCGCGGCGCCGTACAGGTCGCCGGTGGCGTCCTTCATGGCGACGACGCGGTCGTGCCGCGCGAGCTCGACCAGGGTCTCGTGCGCGAACCGGACGCCGGTGCGGCCGGGCACGTCGTAGAGCATGACGGGCAGCGGCGTCGCGTCCGCCACGGCGGTCACGTGCGCGACCAGGCCGGGCTGCGACGGGCGGGAGTAGTAGGGCGCGACGACCAGCAGGCCGTCCGCGCCGGCCTCGGCGGCCTGCTCGGCCATCCGGACGGCGTGCAGCGTGTCGTTCGAGCCGGCGCCGGCGACGACGGTCGCCCGGTCCCCCACGGCGGCGACGACGGCCCGCACCAGCTCGGCCTTCTCGGGCGCGTGCGTGGTGGGCGACTCCCCGGTGGTGCCGTTGAGCACCAGGCCGTCGTGCCCGTGGTCCACGAGGTGCGTGGCGAGGGAGACGGCGGCGTCGAGGTCGACCGAGCCGTCCTCCCGCATGGGCGTCACCATCGCGGTGAGCACCGCGCCGAAGGGACGCGACGGGGTGGCGGGGAGCATGGCCTCCACGGTACCGCCCCGCGCCGGGGCCGGTCGCACCCGTCCGGGGTGGACCGGCC
>NZ_JBYTEP010000116.1:0-2903 GCF_058792015.1 Cellulomonas sp. EB106-03-03-XG116 | reverse complement strand
CACCGCCCCCGGCGTGCGCGCGCGGCGCAGCCGGGGGCGGCGGGGTCGTGCGGAGGCTCAGGCCTGCTTGATGGCCGAGACCTCGAGGTTGATGACGACCTTGTCGGACACCAGGACGCCGCCGGCCTCGAGGGCCGCGTTCCAGGTGATGCCGAACTCCTTGCGGGAGACGGTCACCGAGGCGGAGAAGCCCGCGCGCTGGTTGCCGAACGGGTCGGTCGCCGCGCCGCCGAACTCGGTGGCCAGCTCGACGGTCTTGGTCACGCCGTTGATGGTGAGGTCGCCGGTCACGACGTAGTCCTCGCCGTCCGCGGCGACCGAGGTCGAGGCGAAGGTCCACTCGCCGAACTTCTCCAGGTCGAAGAAGTCGGTCGAGCCCTTGAGGTGGCCGTCGCGGTTCGCGTCGCCGGTGGTGATGGTCGACGGGTCGAGCGTGGCGGTCACGCCGGACAGCGTGAGGTCCTCGGCGACGGTGATGGTGCCGGAGGTCACCGCGACGGTGCCACGGACCTTGGAGATGCCCGCGTGGCGGACGGTGAAGGACGCCTCGGTGTGCGAGGGGTCGATCGCCCAGGTGCCGGCGGTGAGGGCGGTGGGGAGCGTCGTGGTCGACATGGTGCCTCCTGCGGAAGTATTGGTTGAAGCGTCAACTGCGGTTAGTTGAGATTTCTACTACAGTGGAGCCCGCTGCGCAAGGCCTGTGGGACGATCGGCCATCGACGTCACAGGGAGGCGCGGGAGGAGGACGGCGATGAGCACCACGACCAGCGGGAGCGCGACCACCAGGGCGCCGCGGGAGCACGACGACGTCCGCTGGCTGACGGCGGACGAGCAGCGCGCCTGGCGTGCGTACCGGGACGGCACGGCGCGGCTGCTCGACGTGCTCGCGCACGAGCTGGAGCAGGACTCCGGCCTGTCGCTCGGCGAGTACGAGGTGCTGGTCCGGCTGTCCGAGGCGCCGCAGCGCACGCTCCGGATGTCGGAGCTCGCCGGCGAGCTCGCGCACTCCCGGAGCCGGCTCACGCACACCGTCCGCCGCATGGAGGCCGCCGGCCTGGTCGAGCGCGCCCCCTGCCTGGAGGACGCCCGCGGTGTGAACTGCACCATGACGGAGACCGGCTGGCGGCGCCTCGTCGACGCCGCGCCGTCGCACGTCGAGTCGGTGCGCGCGCACCTCGTCGACGTGCTCTCGCCGGCGCAGATGCAGGCCCTGGGCGACGCGATGGCCGCCGTCGGCGCCGCGCTGCAGGCCGGCTGCGCCCAGGTCGAGGCCGACGCGGAGGCCGCCGGCCGCTGATCCGGCGGGGCTCCGCACCCCGGCGCGGTCCGACCACCCAGCCGGGTTTGCGAGACTGACCCCATGGTCGCCACCACCATCCACCTCATGCGGCACGGCGAGGTGCACAACCCCGAGGGCGTGCTCTACGGACGGCTCGACGGGTACCACCTGTCCGAGCGGGGCCGGGAGATGGCCGAGCGCGTCGCCGCGCACCTGGCCGGACGGCTCGACGGGCCGCGCCGCGACGTCACCGCGCTGTTCGCGTCGCCGCTGACGCGCGCCCAGGAGACGGTCGCCCCGATCGCCGAGGCGCTGGGCCTTCCCGTCACCACGGACGAGCGGCTGCTCGAGGCCGAGAACCGGTTCCAGGGCCTAACGTTCGGCGTCGGCGACGGCTCGCTGCGGCACCCGCGGCACTGGCCGCTGCTGGTGAACCCGTTCCGGCCGTCCTGGGGCGAGCCGTACCGGCAGCAGGTCGGGCGGATGCTCGCCGTCGTCGAGCGCGCGCGCGACGCCGCCCGCGGGCACGAGGCGGTGCTGGTCAGCCACCAGCTGCCGATCTGGGTCACCCGGCTCGCGCTGGAGGACCGCCGGCTGTGGCACGACCCGCGCCGCCGTCAGTGCTCGCTCGCGTCGCTGACCTCGCTGACCTACGAGGACGACCACCTGGTGCGCATCGGCTACACCGAGCCCGCGGCCGACCTGCTGCCGGGGGCCTCGGCGGTGGCGGGCGCATGACGACCCGCAGCCGCCCGCGCGCCCGCACCCGGGCGCGTCGCGCCGCCGCGGCCGCCGTCGCGCTCGGCGCCGCCCTCGCGCTCGCCGCGTGCTCCGGCGGGGGCGACGGCACGGGCTCGGACACCGACGTGGCCGACCAGGGCTACGTCTCGGGCGACGGCTCGTTCACGCAGTGGGCCGTCGCCGACCGGCAGGGCCCCGTCGAGGTCGCCGGCACGGACTACGCCGGGGACGCCGTGGACATCGCGGACTGGCGGGGCGACGTCGTCGTGCTCAACACCTGGTACGCGGCGTGCCCGCCGTGCCGGGAGGAGGCGCCCGACCTCGTCGACATCGCGAACGAGTACGCGGACTCCGGCGTGCACCTGCTCGGCATCAACGGGGTCGACGACGCCGGGGCGGCCGAGCCGTTCCAGCAGAACTTCGACGTGCCGTACCCGAGCATCGACGACCGGGACAAGCACGCCATCGCGGCGCTGCAGGGCATCGTGCCGATCCAGGCGACGCCGACGACGGTCGTGCTCGACCGGGACGGCAAGGTCGCGGCGCGGATCGTCGGCCTGGCCGAGGGCTCGACGCTGCGCGCTCTGATCGACGAGGTGCTCGCCGAGGACGGCGGGGCCTCCGCGTGATGCTCGCCGACGTCGGGGACTCGTTCGCGCAGGCGGCCACCTCGGGCTCGCTGCTCGCGGCGGTCCCCGTGGCGCTGCTCGCGGGGCTGGTGTCGTTCGCGTCGCCCTGCGTGCTGCCCCTGGTCCCCGCCTACGTCGGCTACCTCGGCGGGATGTCCGCCGCGTCTGCGCCGGGCACCGCGCGGGCGCCGCTTTTTCTCTTTCTCTTCTCCCCCTCTTCCTCTTCCTCCTCCTTCCTTTTCTTTTCTCTCTCT
>NZ_JBYTEP010000115.1:0-2939 GCF_058792015.1 Cellulomonas sp. EB106-03-03-XG116 | reverse complement strand
CCCCCCCCCCCCCCCCCCCCCCCCCCCCCCCCCCCCCCCCCCCCCCCCCCCCCCCCCCCCCCCCCCCCCCCCGCCCGAGCACGACGAAGGGCCCGGTGCGTCGCACCGGGCCCTCGTGCTGGGTGCGGCTGCGCCGCCCGACGCTCAGGCGTTGGGGCGCTTGCCGTGGTTGGCGCCGTTCCCGGCGCGGGAACGGCGCTTGCGGCCACGCTTGCTCATGGAACTTCTCCCTGGTGTGACTGACCGGCACGGCGGTACAGCCGCCCGGGGACCCTCCATGGTCCCACATCCTGCGGTGCTCGTCGGCACCGACCGTTCAAGGACGGGGGGTGACCGGCCGATCACCAGGGTGTGAGCGACCAGCCGCAGTCCGTCGTCCCCCTCCTGCACGCCCTGGCCCAGGCCGGCGGCTCCGACCTGCACGTCAAGGTCGGCTCCGAGCCGCGCGTCCGCGTCGACGGCCGGCTCCGCCGGCTGCAGGTCCCGTCGCTCAAGCCGCGGGACACCGAGCACATGCTCGGGGAGGTGCTGCCGGAGGACCTGACCGAGACGTTCGTCCGCACCCACGAGGCCGACTTCGCGTTCTCGCTGTCGGGCGTCGGCCGGTTCCGCGTCAACGCGTACCAGGCCCGCGGCACCTACGGCCTGGTGTTCCGCCTGGTCGGGACGGGCGCGCAGTCGCTGTCCGAGCTCGGCCTGCCGGACGTGCTGGGCGAGCTCGCCCTGGAGCCGCGCGGCCTGGTGCTGGTCACCGGCCCCACGGGCTCGGGCAAGACGACCACGCTGGCGTCGATGATCGACCTCATCAACACGGTGCGCGAGGCCAACATCGTGACGATCGAGGACCCGATCGAGGTCCTGCACGCCGACAAGCGCGGCATCGTCTCCCAGCGCGAGATCCGGCAGGACACCGCCGACTTCACGGTCGCGCTCCGCGCCGCCATGCGCCAGGACCCGGACGTGATCTTCGTCGGCGAGATGCGCGACGTGGAGACCGTCCGCGCCGCGCTGTCCGCCGCCGAGACCGGGCACCTGGTGCTGTCCACGCTGCACACCATCGACGCCGCCGAGTCGGTGAACCGCATCGTCGACTTCTTCCCGCCGCACGAGCAGCAGCAGATCCGCGTGGCGCTGGCCCAGGCGCTGCGCGGCATCGTGTCGCAGCGGCTGGCGCGCAAGGCGGACGGCGCGGGCCGGACCGCGGTGGTCGAGGTGCTGGTGAACACCGGCCGCACCGCCGAGGCGATCGTGGACCCGTCCAGCAGCGAGCCCCTGCTCGACCTGATCAAGCAGGGCGACTACTACAAGATGCAGACCTTCGACCAGCACCTGGTGCGCCTGGTCGCGGACGGCACGGTCACCTACGACGAGGCGCTGGGCGTCGCGACCAACCCGCAGGACCTCACCGTCGAGCTCCGCTCGGTGGGCCTGATCGCCTGAGGCCGCCGGGGCCGCCGGTGTCGCGACGGGCGGCACGGGGCGGCCGCCGCCGGTCGCCGGCCGCCCTCCAGCCCCGCGGCATTCCCTTGCCCGGCCTGCGGACGCGATATAGCGTGTCGGGACGCGATATATCTCGATGCGGAGGAGCAGTGTCATGGCCACGGAGTCCTGGGTCGTCATCGGCCCCCAGATCATCGAGGTCGAGGACGTGCGCTCGCTGCGCGTCCAGGTCAGCGGCGGGCGGGTGGATGTCGTCGCCCACGACGACCCGACGCTGACCGGGGCCCGGCTCGAGGTGCACCGGGTCGACGGCTCCCCGCTCGAGGTGACGTACGCCGACGGCGCGCTGTGGGCCGGCGTCCGGTCCGTCACCGGGATCGACGGGTTCCTCGAGCGGCTGCGCGGCCCCGGCCAGCGCGACCGCGTGGAGGTGCACCTCGCGGTCCCGCGCGAGGTCGCCGCGTCGCTGGGCTCGGTGAACGCGGACCTGCTGCTCGCCGGCGTCCAGCAGGACGCGACGGTGTCGACGGTCGGCGGGGCCGTGGTCGTCGACGGCACCCGCGGCGCGCTCTCGGTCAAGAGCGTGTCGTCCGACGTCGTCGTGCGCGACCACCTGGGCGACCTGTCGGTCGGCACCGTCTCGGGCGCGGCGACCGCGTCCGGGGCGCTGCACCGGGTCACGGTCACGACCGTGTCCGGCGAGGTCACGCTCGACTGCGCCGCGCCGACCTCGGTCTGCCACGTGCGGACCGTGTCCGGCGACGTCGCCGTGCGGCTGCCCGCCGGCCACGGCGTCGGGGTCGAGGCGCGCAGCGTGTCCGGGCGGGTCGTCGTGGACGGCGTCGAGCACGGCGACCGGCGCCCCGGGCGCACGACCGTCGACCTCCGCGACGACCGCGCCACCTGCTTCGTCTACTCGCAGACCGTGTCCGGCCACCTCACGGTGCTGCACGGCGCCCCCCTCGCCGAGCCGGTGGTGGACGCCGGCGGCGCCTGATGGCCGTCTTCGGGCACGGGCAGCTCCGGCTGTACCTGCTGTCGCTGCTGGAGGCCGGCCCGCGGCACGGGTACGAGCTGATCCGCGCCCTGTCGGACCGGTTCGGCGGCACGTACCGGCCGAGCGCCGGGACCGTCTACCCGCGGCTCGCCCGGCTCGAGGAGGAGGGCCTGGTCGCGCGCACCGCGTCCGGCCGCAAGACGCTGTACGCCCTGACGGACCGCGGCCGGCAGGAGGTCGAGGCGCACCGGGCCGAGCTGACCGCCCTGGAGCACGAGCTGGCGGACGTCGTCCGCGACCTGGCCGCGCAGGTGCGGGCCGAGGTCGCCGGCTCGATGGCGGGGATGCGGGCGGACATGGCCGCGGCGGCGCAGCAGGCGCGGGCGGCGGCGCTGCAGGCCCGGGATGCGCGCACGTCGGCGACGGCGGGGGACGTGCCGCGGCCGGGCGGGCCGGGGCCGGGCGTGTCCGGGCCTGTCTCTTCTCCCCCTCTCCGAGCCCA
>NZ_JBYTEP010000114.1:0-3168 GCF_058792015.1 Cellulomonas sp. EB106-03-03-XG116 | reverse complement strand
GTCGTCACTCAGGAGTGACGACCTCGCGGCGTTGTGACGACCTCATGGCCGTCGGGGGTACGGGGACGCTCAGCGCGCCTCGGCGTCGGCGCCCTCGTCCTCGTCCACCGGCTTGCGGTACGGGTCCGCCTCGCCGGCGTACTGCGCGCCCGTCGCCAGGGCCGAGACCTCGCGGTCCCGGCGCGCGGCCTCGAGCAGCGCCGCGTCCAGGTGGGCGGCGGTCTCGGGCACGGCGTCCAGGTGGAACTCCAGCGTCGGGGTGAGCCGGACGCCGGTCTGCTTGCCGACCTCGGACCGGATCAGGCCCTTCGCGCTCTCGAGCGCCTGGGCCGTGCCCGTGCGGGCCTCCTCGTCGCCGAGCACCGTGTAGAACACGCTGGCGTGCTGCAGGTCGCCGGTCACGCGCACGTCGGTGACGGTCACGAAGCCGAGCCGCGGGTCCTTGATCCGGGTGTCGAGCATCTGCGCGACGATCTGCTGGATGCGGTCCGCGAGCTTGCGGGCCCGGGGGTGGTCCACCATGTCGATCTCCTCTCAGCGCCCGCGTCGGCGGGCGGACGAACGGCCGCGGGCCTGCCCCCACGCTCGGCGCGTGGGGGCAGACCCGCAAGTGGGACCGGTCAGGAGCGCGGCTTCTCGCGCATCTCCCAGGTCTCGATGAGGTCGCCCACCGTGATGTCGTTGTACGACCCGAGGCCGATACCGCACTCGAAGCCCTCGCGGACCTCCGTGGCGTCGTCCTTGAACCGCTTGAGCGACTCGACGGTGAGGTTGTCGCCGATGACCGCGCCGTTCCGGAGCACCCGCGCCTTGGTGTTGCGGCGGATCTCCCCGGACCGGACGATCGAGCCGGCGATGTTGCCGAACTTGGAGGAGCGGAACACCTCGCGCACCTCGGCGGAACCGAGCTGCACCTCCTCGTACTCCGGCTTGAGCATGCCCTTGAGGGCCGCCTCGACGTCGTCGATCGCCTGGTAGATGACCGAGTAGAACCGGACGTCCACGCCCTCGCGCTCGGCGAGGTCCTCCACCCGCTCCGCGTACTTGACGTTGAAGCCGATGATGATGGCGTTGTCGACCGTGGCGAGGTTGACGTCGTTCTGCGTGATCGCACCGACACCGCGGTGGATGACCCGCAGCTCGACCTCGTCGCCCACGTCGATCTTGAGCAGCGCGTCCTCCAGCGCCTCGACGGCACCGGACACGTCGCCCTTGAGGACCAGGTTGAGGGTCTCGACCTTGCCCTGCTGCAGCGCCTGCGTGAAGTCCTCGAGGCTGATGCGCTTGCGGCGCTTGGCCAGGAGGGCGGCGCGCTCGGCGGCCTCGCGCTTCTCGGCGATCTGCCGGGCGGTGCGCTCGTCCGGCGCCACCAGGAAGGTGTCGCCGGCGCTCGGCACCGAGGCCAGGCCGAGGACCAGCACCGGACGGGCCGGGCCCGCCTCGGTGACGTTCGCGCCGTGCTCGTCGAACATCGCCCGGACGCGGCCGTGGGCCGTGCCCGCGACGATCGCGTCGCCGACGTGCAGCGTGCCGGACTGGACCAGGACGGTCGCGACGGCGCCGCGGCCCTTGTCCAGGTTCGCCTCGATGGCGACACCGCGGGCGTCCTTGTCGGGGTTGGCCCGCAGGTCGAGCGCGGCGTCCGCGGTCAGCAGCACGGCCTCGAGCAGGTCGTCGATGCCCATCCGCTGCTTGGCGGAGACGTCGACGAACATGGTGTCGCCGCCGTACTCCTCGGCCACCAGGTTGTACTCGGTGAGCTGCTGGCGGATCTTGGCGGGGTTGGCCCCCTCCTTGTCCACCTTGTTGACCGCGACCACGATCGGCACGTTCGCCGCCTGGGCGTGGTTGAGCGCCTCGATGGTCTGGGGCATCACGCCGTCGTCCGCCGCGACCACGAGGATCGCGATGTCCGTCACCTGCGCACCACGGGCACGCATGGCGGTGAACGCCTCGTGACCCGGGGTGTCGATGAACGTGATGGCCCGGTCCTGGCCCTCGTGCTCGGTGCGGACCTGGTAGGCGCCGATGTGCTGGGTGATGCCGCCGGCCTCGCCCGCGACGACGTCCGTGGAGCGGATGGCGTCGAGGAGCTTGGTCTTTCCGTGGTCGACGTGACCCATGACGGTGACGACCGGCGGGCGCGGGAACAGGTCCTCGTCGCCCTCGCCCTCGAGCTCGGCGTCCAGGTCGATGTCGAAGGCCCCGAGCAGCTCGCGGTCCTCCTCCTCGGCCGAGACCATCTCCACGACGTAGCCGAGCTCGGTGGCCAGCGTGCCGAAGGTGTCCTCGTCGAGGGACTGGGTCGCGGTCGCCATCTCACCGAGGTGGAACAGCACCGTGACCAGCGAGGCCGGGTTGGCGTCGATCTTGTCGGCGAAGTCGTTCAGCGACGAGCCGTGGCGCAGGCGGATGACGGTCGAGCCGTTCCCGCGGGGCACCTGCACGCCGCCGAGCGACGGCGCCTGCATCTGCTCGAACTCCTGGCGCTTCGCGCGCTTCGACTTCCGCCCGCGGACCGGACGACCACCGGCGCGACCGAACGCGCCCTGGGTCGAGCCGCGCCCACCGGCACCGGGACGACCGCCGCCGCCCGGACGGCCGGCGAAGCCGCCGCCGCCACCGGGACGACCACCGCCGCCGCCGTAGCCGCCGCCACCACCGCCGGGACGGCCACCGCCGCCGCCGGCACGGGCCGGACGGTCGCCGGGGCGGCCGACGCCGCTGGTGCTGCGGCCCGGCATCATGCCCGGGTTCGGGCGCGGGCCACCGGGACGCGGCGCCGCAGGACGGGGCCCGCCGGGACGGTCGCCGGCCTGCGCGCCGGCCGAGGCGGCCGGGGCGTCGGAGCGGCGCTCGCCCGGACGGGGCATGCCCTGCGAGGACGCGAACGGGTTGTTGCCCGGGCGCGGGCCACCGGGGCGCGGACCGCCGGAGCGGGGCATGCCCTGGGAGGACGCGAACGGGTTGTTGCCCGGACGGGGACCGCCCGGACGCGGGGCGCCACCGGGGCGCGGACCGCGGTCGCCGCCGCCCTGACCCTCGGAGGAGCGGGCCGGCTGGGCCGGACGCGGCGCCGGGGCGGCCGGACGGGCCGGACCGGGACGCGCGGCCGGGGCCGACGGTGCGGACGCAGCCGCAGCCGGGGCCGCGGGGGCGGCCGGGGCC
>NZ_JBYTEP010000113.1:0-3422 GCF_058792015.1 Cellulomonas sp. EB106-03-03-XG116 | reverse complement strand
CGGGACGAGCGCGCGGCGGCCGGCGGGGACGCGGCGCGCGGCGCGGGGGCGGAGCGCCGGACGGCCTGGGACCGGACGGTCGACCTGCTGCTCGCCGAGCGCGCGCTGGAGTCCCGGCCGCGGCCCGAGGTCGAGCTGCCCGCGCACCTGTCCGCGTCCGCCGTGGTCCGGCTGGCCGCCGACAGCGGGGAGTTCGCCCGGGCGCTGCGCCGGCCGGTGCCGAACCGCCCGTCGCCGCAGGCCCGGCGCGGCACCCAGTTCCACGCGTGGGTCGAGGGGTTCTTCGGCTCGCCGGCGCTGGTCGACCTCGACGACCTGCCCGGCGCCGACGACGACTCGGTCCCGGTCGACGCCGACGAGGCCGCCCTGCGCGCCGCGTTCCTCGCGACCCCGTGGGCCGCGTTGGAGCCGGTCGCGGTCGAGGTCGACGTCGAGACCACCGTCGCCGGCTACGTGCTGCGCTCCCGCATCGACGCCGTGTTCCGCGACCCCGACCGCCCCGGGGACCGGGACGCGGTGGTCGTCGTCGACTGGAAGACCGGTGCCCCGCCGACCGACCCGGACGCCACCGCGGTGCGGGAGCTGCAGCTCGCGGTGTACCGGCTCGCGTGGTCCCGGTGGACGGGCACCCCGCTCGACCGGGTGAGCGCGGCGTTCTGCTACGTCGGCTCGGGGCGCACCGTCCGTCCGGCGCGGCTGCTGGGCGCGGACGAGATCGAGCGCCTGCTCCTGGCGGCCACGGACGGCCCGGGCGCCTGACGCGCGGCTCGGGCGGAAGCGACGACCTCACCTCCAGGCCGGCGGGGAAGGCGCAGCGCGGGCAGTGCCAGGTCTCGGGCGCCTCGGCGGCGGCGGCGGCCTCCTCGGCGAACGACGGCCGGGTCTCGTGGCCGTTCGCGCACCGGCGGGAGATCCACAGCCCGCGAACCCGGCAGCGGTCGCCGACCGGGAGCCGGCGAGGTCGTCACTCGCTCGCGAGGTCGTCACTCGTGTGTGACGACCTCACCGGCATGTGACGACCTCACGTGCAGGCGAGGTCCGCACGCGCACTCCTCCGCGCCGCGGCCGGAGCCGGCGTCAGAGCGGGGCCGCGCCCGGCTCCGCGACGTCGCGGGTCTGCTCGTCCAGCTCGTCGAGCATCTGGACCGCGTCCGCGACCACCTCGTCGTCGCCGGACCGCACGCCGTAGAGCAGCCACCGCGCCAGCGCGAGCTCGCCCGCGAGCAGCGCGCGGTCGGCGAGGTGCGGGTCGGTGAGCTCGGTGCGGCGCAGCTGGTACGCCTCCATGATCGAGTCGACCGAGTCCTGCGGCGCGGCGACGAGCAGCCACGCGAGGTCGTCGGCGGGGTCGGCGACCTTGGCCTCGCCCCAGGAGGTCACGCCGGTCACGGCGCCGTCGGCGACGAGCACGTGGTCGGCCGACAGGTCGCCGTGCACGACGACGGGCGCGAACTTCCAGACCGCGACGTCCTCGAGCCGCTCCTCCCAGCGCCGCAGCAGGGTGGCGGGCACGCGGCCGGTGCGGGCGGCCTCGTCGACCTCCGCGAGCCGGCGCGCGCGGTACGCCGCCGCGTCGTAGACCGGCAGCCCGGCGTCCTCGACGAGCGCCACGGGCAGCTCGTGCAGCGCGGCGATCGACCGGCCGAGCGAGGCGGCGATCCCGGGCCCGGGGGCGACGCGCTCCAGGTCGACCGGGCGGCCCGGCAGCTCGCGGTGCACGACCACGCGGCCGCCCTCCTCGAGCGGCGCGGCGCCCGCGACCCGCGGCACGTCGAAGGGCAGCCTCCCGGCGTCGACGTGGTCGCCGAGCGCGCCGAGCAGCACCAGCTCGGCCTCGAGCGCGGCGCCCGCGGCGGCGCTCCGCGGCGCGCGCACCACCCAGTGCCGGCGCTGGCCGTCGGTCACCAGGGCGACGTCGTCGTCCCCCGCGGCCGCGGCGGCCCGCACCTCGCGGGCGTCGAAGCCCGGGACGGCGACGGTCGCGAGAGCGGCGAGAGCAAGGGGAGAACGCACCGTCCCAGGGTAGGACCCCGGCGCGCCCGGGGCCGGTCCGCGCGGCGCCGGGCGTGTCACCGGGCGGTCGCCCGGCCGACGTGGCGCGGGTCGCACCGCCGCCGGTCGGCCGTCGACTGCGACCGGCGCGCGCGACGCGTACGGTGGCGACGTGTTCGCCTCCGACCTCCCTCTGTCGCGGACGGTCACGGACCGGGCCGCGGACCTCCGCGGTGACGAGGACCTGCTGCCCGCGCTGCTCGACGACGCCTCCACCCGCGTGCTGCTGGTCTCCGGCGCCCGGGTCGTGACCCGCCGCCGCGGCCGCCGGCCGGCGCTCGCGCTGTACACCCCGCAGGAGGCGGCGCTGCGCGCGCCGAGCTCGTCGCTGGCGGAGCGGTGGGCGTTCCTGGGCTACGACGACGCGGACCGGGTGCCCGGCGTCGCGCCCGGCGAGACCCGGCCCGGCGGCCCGGCCTACCTGGCGCACCACGTGCCCGAGGGCGGGACCGCGGCGCTGCCCGCGGGCGACGAGTGGACCGCGCTGCGCGAGGTCGGCGGCGAGCTGTCGGCGCGAGACGCCGGCCTCGCCACCGCCGCCGTCGCGCTCTACGAGTGGCACGTGCGGTACCCCCGGTGCCCGCGGTGCGGCGCGGAGACGCAGCCGGTGTCGAGCGGCTGGGTGCGCCGCTGCCCGGTCGACGGCTCGGACCACTACCCGCGGACGGACCCGGCGGTGATCATGGCGGTCGTCGACGAGGCGGACCGGCTGCTGCTCGCCAACTCGGCGGCGTGGCCGACGCACCGGTTCTCGACGCTCGCGGGCTTCGTCGAGCCGGGGGAGTCCGTCGAGCACGCCATCCGCCGGGAGGCGCGCGAGGAGACCTCGGTCGTCGTCGGCGAGGTCGAGTACCGGGGCAGCCAGCCGTGGCCGTTCCCCGCGTCGCTGATGCTGGGCTTCCGCGCCCGGGCGCTGTCGACCGAGATCACCGTCGACGGCGACGAGCTGCGCGCCGCGCGCTGGTTCGACCGGGAGACGCTGCGCGCGGAGGTGGAGTCCGGCTCGGTCGTGCTGCCCCCGGGCACGTCGATCGCCCGGGCGCTGATCGAGGACTGGTACGGCGGGCCGCTGCCCACCGACCCGCTGCGGGACGGCTGGAGCCGCGGGGCGGTGCCGCCGGCGGAGCAGGCCGCGTCGCCCGCGCCCGAAGCGCCCGCCGCGTCGCCCGCGCCCGCGTCGTCCGAGCGGAACGGCGAGGTCCCGGCCGTGGAGCCCGCGCCCACCGCCGAGCCGACGCCCGCCGCGCAGCCCCCGGCCACCCGGCGCCAGGGCCGGCGCGCCGCCCCCGCCCCCGCGGACGAGGGCCCTGTCTCTTCTACCCATCTCCGAGCCCACGAGACATGGCGCCTGATCTGGGGGGGGGGGGCGT
>NZ_JBYTEP010000112.1:0-3380 GCF_058792015.1 Cellulomonas sp. EB106-03-03-XG116 | reverse complement strand
TGGGAAGGGTAAGATGGGCAGAAAAGACAGCGCCACCTCCGACCGGAGGTGGCGAGGCCGGAGACCGTAGGCCCCGCGACCGAGGCCGCCCGCAGCGCAGCGCCGGCGCCGCGGCCCCGCCGCGGTCACCAGGCGGCGGCCAGGGCCTCCAGGGTCGCGATGCGGTCCTCGACCGCGTGGGTGGTCGCCGTGACGATCAGCTCGTCCGCGCCGGTGCGCTCCACGAGCTCGCGCAGGGCGGCGGCGGCAGGCTCCGCCGTGGTCGCGACCTGCGTCCCCGCCACCTTCGCGAAGAACTCCGCCGCCTGCACCGGGTCGAGGTCCGCGAGGAGCTTCTCGGCGTCCTCGGGGGTCTCGATCGGCGCCAGCGCGCCCCGGCTCCGCAGCCGCAGCGCCATGACCTTCGACGGCCCGGCCAGCCACTGCGCCCGCTCCTCCGACTCGGCCACGATCACCGACGCCGACACCATGAGGTGCGGGGCGTCGAGCACCTCGGACGGCCGGAACGCCGAGCGGTACACCTCCGCCGCGGTCGTCGTGATGCCGGTGCCGAAGTGGTGCGCGTAGGAGAACGGCAGGCCGAGCTCGCCGGCGAGCTGCGCGCTGAACGTCGACGAGCCCAGCAGCCAGACCTCGGGGGTGCCGGCGGGCACCGGGGTGGCGCGCAGCCGCTGCGCGACGGCGGACGCGGCGCGGCCGGCCGGCAGCTGGCCCAGCAGGTGCAGCACGTCGAGCAGCTCGGCCGGGAAGTCCTCGGCGCCCAGGCCCTCGACCGTGCGGCGGAGCGCGGCGGCGGTCATCGGGTCGGCGCCCGGCGCGCGGCCGATGCCCAGGTCGACGCGGCCCGGGTGCAGCGCCTCGAGCATCGCGAACTGCTCGGCGATCACCAGCGGCGGGTGGTTGGGCAGCATGACGCCGCCGGAGCCGACCCGGATGCGCTCGGTCGACGCGGCGAGGTGCGCGAGCAGCACGCCGGGGGAGGTCGACGCGACCGCGGGCATGCTGTGGTGCTCGGCGACCCAGAACCGGCGGTAGCCCAGGGCGTCGGCGCGCCGGGCGAGCGCGGTGGAGTCGGCGAGCGCGTCGGCGCTGGTGGCCCCGGTCCCGACGGGGGACAGGTCCAGCACGGACAGGGGGACCTCGGGGCGGACGACGGGCTGGTGCGCGCGGGTGGCGTCGGGAGTGCTCACCTCAGGGGCAACGCGGCCGGCACCCGGGGACTTCCCGGGGCCGGCCGCGTCCCGCGTCACACGCGCGCCGCGGCGCGGATCAGGGGTACAGCCCGCGGAGCTGGTGCGCCTCGGCCACCCGGCGCACGCCGATCACGAGCGCGGCGTCCCGCAGCGTGATGCGGTCGGCGCGGGCCCGCTGCGCGACGGCGGCGTACGCGGAGCGCATCCGGTGCTCCAGCCGGTCCTCGATCTCGCGCTCGGTCCACCAGTACGCCTGCTGGGCCTGCACCCACTCGAAGTACGAGACCACCACGCCGCCGGCGTTCGCCAGGATGTCGGGGACGACGGTGATCCCGCGGTCCGCGAGCACCCGGTCGCCCGCGCTGGTCGTGGGCCCGTTCGCGCCCTCGACCACCCAGCGCGCCTTGACCGCGGCGGCGGTCTCCTCGTCCAGCACGTCCTCGGTCGCGGCGGGGATCAGCACGTCGACGTCGAGGCCCAGCAGCTCCGCGTTCGTCACGGGGTCCGCGCCGGCGAAGCCGACCACAGAACCGGTCTCCACCACGTGGGTGTGCAGCGCGGCGACGTCCAGGCCGCCCGGGTGGTGCACGCCGCCGTACTGGTCGCTGACGGCGACGACGCGCGCGCCGCCCTCCGCGAGGAACCGCGCCGCGTGCGAGCCGACCTTGCCGAAGCCCTGCACCGCGGCCGTCACCTCGGACAGCTCGGTCCCGGCGTCGGCCAGCGCGGCGGCGGTCGCGTGCACGACGCCGCGCGACGTGGCGGTCGCCCGGCCGAGCGACCCGCCGACGGCCAGCGGCTTGCCGGTGACGACGGCCGGGATCGTGTACCCGGAGTTCACCGAGTACGTGTCCATCACCCAGCTCATCGTCTGCTCGGTGGTGCCGACGTCGGGCGCCATGATGTCCCGCTCCGGCCCGATGATCGGCATCACCTCGGAGGTGTACCGCCGGGTCACGCGCTCGAGCTCGGCGGGGGAGTACCCACGCGGGTCGATGGCCACGCCGCCCTTGGCGCCGCCGTACGGCAGCTCGACGACCGCGCACTTCCAGGTCATCCACATCGCCAGCGCCCGGACCTCGTCGATGTCGACGCCCGGGGCGTACCGCAGGCCGCCCTTGCCGGGCCCGCGGGAGATGTTGTGCTGCACCCGGTAGCCGGACAGCAGCTCGATCCGGCCGTCGTCCCGGCGCAGCGGCACGGCGACGTGCAGCTCGCGGCGCGGGGTGGCGAGCATCTGGTGCAGGCCGTCGTCGTAGCCGAGCAGGGCGACGGCCGACGACAGCTGGGCGAGCGCCGTCGTCAGGGGGGAGGAGGTGCGCGGGGCGGGCGTCGCGGGGGTGGGCGACGGGGACGTCCCGGTCGGAGCGGTCGCGGTCATGCAGAGGCCTCCTGGGCATCGCGCCCGGCCGTCCGGGCGCGGCCTCGTCGCCGCCCCCGTCGGCGGCGGCCGGGGTACCTCGTCACTGTGCCACACCGAGCCCGGCGGGGACCGGTCGGGCGCCCCGGCCCCGGGACGCCCCGCAGCCCGGGCGCCGCGCGCGGTCAGGAGGTGCGACCGGGGCCGTACTCGAAGTGCCAGTACTCGGCGTAGGGCTGGCCCTGCCGGACCCGGGCCGGCGCGTACCACCCGTAGGTCGGCCCGTTCGCGACCAGCCAGTCGTAGCGGGCGGTGCCGAACCCGTAGGTCCCGACCCACTCCTGCACGTCCAGCGCGGTGCCGAGGCCGTGCGACGACGTGCCGGGCGCCGCGGCGAGCCCGCCGAACGCCGCCTTCATCGCCACCTGGTCGTCGTACGACCGGTACGTGAGGTCCAGGTCGATCGACGCGCCGAACTGCGCCCGGAACGCCTCGTTCAGCGCGGTGAGCGCGTCCGCGGCGTCGCAGCGCAGGTACTGGGCGAACCCCAGCTGGTCGGTGCCCCAGGGCACCTGGCACATCTGCGAGGCGGGCATGTGGCCGTTCGAGCCGTCGCCGTCCGCGGTGGGCACCGACGTCACCCACAGCACGTCGCCCTGGGCGTCGACCGGCCGGCCGTCGACCCAGCCCGCGATGCCCGGGTTGCTCGGCGCGCCCGCGGGGGCCGCCCCGGAGCCGGACCCCGCGCCCGCCCGCGCGGCGGCCGCGGCCTCGGCGTCGGCCTGCTCTGTCTCTTCTCCACATCTGACGCTGCCGACGAAGGCCGT
>NZ_JBYTEP010000111.1:0-3872 GCF_058792015.1 Cellulomonas sp. EB106-03-03-XG116 | reverse complement strand
TGTAAGAGGCAGGGCCCCGCCGGTCCGCGCCGCTGCGTGCCGCGGCCGCCCCGGTCGCCGTGCTCGGGCTGCTCGGCCTCGTCGGCGCGACCACCGCCGCGTTCCGCGACACGGTCGAGCTGCCCGTCGAGGGCCTGGACGGCACCTTCGAGATCAGCCAGCCCGCCGGCGCCGACTGCACCGACCGCGTCGCCGCGAGCACCGCCGAGGAGGCGCACCTGGTGCTGGACCGGGCCTCCGCGGCGAACGTCCGGCGGGTGCCGGTCCCGCTCACCGGGATCCCGACCCAGGCCCCTGCGACCTTCCAGGTGACGGTCTGCCACGCCGCCGCGGTCACCGGCGAGCTCGCGCTCACGCTGGCGGACCGGACCGAGGGCGCGACGCCGTTCCCGTCGCTGGTGTTCGCCGTCGCGGTGGACGGGCAGCTGCTGACCGGACCGGTGCCGCTCGACGCCGCCGCCCTCGGGGCGCTGAACGACGGGCGCGGCGTGCTGCTGCCCGCCGTCGACGGCAGCGGCACGACCCCCACCGACGCGCGGACCGTCGAGGTCCGGGCCTGGATGCTCAAGTCCGCGCCGACGGAGCACGCGCTGCTGCCGGTCGACATCGGGGTGCAGGTGGTCGGCCAGAGCCGCGCCGGCAGCCCCGTCGTCCTCGAAGGAGTCCTGCCATGACCCGACCCGCCCGCGGCCGCCACGCCGCCGACCCGGCGCCCGCGCCGGCCCGGCGTTGCCCGCCGCGCCGCCTGCTCGCCGCCGGAGGCCTGCTCGCGGTGGGCGTGCTGGCCGTCCCGTCCACGGTCGCCTCGTTCCGCGACGACGCCTACCTGCAGATCCAGGACCTGAGCAGCACGTTCCAGCTCGGCACCGTGCACGTCCCGACCGGGACCGTGCAGGCCGCCGGCCCGGGGACGTCGATGAGGCTCGCGGTCGCCGAGGAGTCCCGCGGCGGATACCTGCCCGGCACGACCGCGGTCGCGCCGATCCGGGTGTTCAACAACAGCCCGCACCTCGACGCGCTGCTCGACCTCACGGTGGCTGCCGCGCCCGGGACCGACGAGGCCCTCGCAGGGGCGATCCGCGTCTCCGCCCAGGCCACGTTCGACGACGGGCAGACCGTCGACCTGCTCGGCACGCCGGCCGACCCGGCGGCCAGCACGGTCACGCTCGCCGACGCGACGGCCGTCCTCGAGCGGCCGCTGACCGCGCGCGAGGCGGCCCCGCTCGCCGACGGCGACACGTTCGCGCTCGGCACCTCGGGCTCCTGCGTGACCGTGATCGTCCAGCTCTACCTCGCCCCGACCCCCGACCTGGCCGGCCGCTCGTCCGGCACGCCCGCCGTCACGATCACCCTCGGAGGGAGCTCGACATGAGGCTCGCACCGCGCACCCGCACCCGGCTCGCCGCCGGCGGACTCGTGGCCGCGCTCGCCGCGACGCTCGGCGTCGCCGCGAGCGCCGCCGACTACACCGACCGCACCCACGCGGTCGCCGAGCTGACCACCGAGACCTGGGCGGCGGTGCAGCCCGAGCTGGTGTGGACCTCGTCGACCGCCGCGTTCAACGCGGAGGGCACCGTCTACCTCGGCGGGTTCCGCGGCAACGGGGCCTCCGGCACCGGCGTCGGCACCGTGAGCGCGACGCAGCCGCCGACGGCGGTCGATCTGCCGGTGCCGGCGACGAAGGTGGTCGGCGGGACCGACAACTTCCACTACGCCAACGCGGCCTCCACCACCTGGTTCGCGGCGCTCGGCACGGACGGGGTCGTCTACCAGTGGGGCTCGAACTACGCCGGCAGCATCTCCGGTCTGAACAACCGGCCGCGCGCCATCACCGAGTACTCGCCCACGGGCGGGTCGGACCGCGCCCCGCTGCCGACGATCGTCGACCTGACCTCCTCGGAGAACCAGATCTACGCGCTGGACGCCGAGGGGACGATGTACGTCTGGGGCTACGCGGGCGAGAACCTGCCCAACCCCGTCGGCGGCGGCACGGCCCGTACGGTGCCGCTGCCTGCGAACATCGTGGTGGACACCTCGACCGGCACGAGCAACGTCGGCGTGGTCTCGGGCGGCCAGATCGTCCCGGGCACGTCGGGTGGCGCGCGCGCCACGACCTGGCACCGGGTGTACGGCGGGCAGAACTCGTCGTTCGGGGTGACCACCGAGGGCCTGGTCTACATCTGGGGCTACGACACCCACATCGGCCGCTCGGCGCAGACCAGCATGTCCAACCAGCGCGCCCCGCGGGACGCGCAGGGCGTGAACGCGCTGCTGTTCGAGCGCTACCCCGAGGTCTACCAGGCCGCCGACGGCACCACGCTGCAGGCGGGCGACCCGGCCTACTGGACGACGTACGACCGCATCTACCAGGACATGAAGGGCCGGCAGGTCTGCACGGGCGAGTACGACGTCACCCGCGCGTACGACGACTCCGGCTGCCCGGTCCGGCAGCTGAGCACGGGGGCCCGGACGTTCCGGGTGCTGCTGTCCAACCACGAGATGTACACCTGGGCTGCGACGACCGACAACTACGGCTGGCCGTCGATCGGCCGCTACGTCGCCTCGACGGCCGCCTCGGCCGGCGGCTACGCGCCCGGCCTGATCGAGACCTCGCAGAACGGCCCGACGATCTCGGTGCACCACTTCTCCGCCGGCACCTCGGCGGTCCAGGCGGTCACCACCGACGGTCGGGTCTACGGCTGGGGCGCGAACAACTGGTGCCAGGCCATCGGCACCCACTCCACGAGCGGCTACGCGGACCCGGACCGGAACGGCGGGAACTGCGCCCAGCAGGGCTCGACCGCGACGACGGGGCTGCGCCCGGCGGGCGCCGTCTGGTACGCCACGCCCGTCTGGGGCGTCGACGACGAGGACCGCATCACCGACCTGGGTGGCACGGCGTGCACCACCTGGCTGACCAGTGAGGACGGCACCATGTACGCATTCGGCGGCGGGACCGTCGTGGGCTCGGACTACCGGAACTGCGTGAACCAGACCGGCCACGGCTACCGCATCTACAACTTCAACGACGCGACCCTCGAGTCGCCGTTCGGCTCGGCGCTGAACGTCGCGGCGACCGCGACCCGGAAGGTGTTCGGCTCATGACCCGGCTCGACGACGCCCCCACGCCCGTGGTCGCCCCCGCCGCCGCGCCCCTGACGCGGGCGCAGCGCCGGGCCGAGGAGGCGGCGGCGCAGGCCGCCGAGGCATCCCGTGCGGACGCGGCGGCGCCCGCGACCCGCACCGGCGACCGCGTCCTCGGCGCGGTCCGGTTCGGCCAGCGCGCGGTGCTGAACGTCGCCGCGGTGCTCGGCACGATCTCCATCGTCGTGTCCGTGCTGTGCCTGCTGTTCGGCATCCGCCCGGCGGTGGTGATCTCCGGCTCCATGGAGCCGGGCATCCCGGTGGGCTCGCTCACGGTCGCCCGGAACGTGCCGGCCACCGAGGTGCAGGTCGGCGACGTCGTGACCGTGCCCCGGGTGAACGCCGACGGCCTGGTCACGCACCGCGTCGTCTCGACCACCCCGGCGGAGGACGGCCGCTCAGCCGTGCTCGAGCTCCAGGGCGACGCCAACCGCGACCCCGACCTCCAGCCGTACGTGGTGACCGAGGTCGGCCACGTCCTCACGACCGTGCCCGGCGTCGGCACGCTGGTGCAGCTGCTCCAGCAGAACGTCGTCGCGGTGGTCGCCGGACTCCTCGTGGTGACGGTGCTCGTCACCGCCCCCGTCGACCGCCTCGGGGGGAGGCGAGCCGGCGGGGACGGTGCGCGCTGACCGCGCCACGGGAAGGTGCGGGCGGGGGGGGGGGGGGGGGGGGGGGGGGGGGGGGGGGGGGGGGGGGGGGGGGGGGGGGGGGGGGGGGGGGGGGGG
>NZ_JBYTEP010000110.1:0-4153 GCF_058792015.1 Cellulomonas sp. EB106-03-03-XG116 | reverse complement strand
AAAACCCCCCCCCCCAGATCAGGCGCCATTTCTCGGGGGCTCGGAGATGTGGAGAAGAGACCCGGCCCGGAGTGCCCCACGCGGCCCGGGGTGGACGCGGGGCGCCCGGGGCGCGACACGGCCTACGCCTTCTGGCCCTGCCCACGGCGATCTGCGGTGGCGGGGCCGGAAGGCCTAGGCGTCGACCGCCCGGCCCCCGTGGGCCGGGTCAGCCCGCGGCGGCGGTCGGCGTCGGAGACGCCGCGGGCGCCGCGGCCGGCAGGCCCGGCAGCGCCGTCGGGGTCGCGCCCCAGGACAGCGCCTCCACGGCCGAGGTGCGCAGGCCGTCGACGGCCGCGGTGCGGTCGGCGGTCGACGCGCGGGTGTCGAGCACGGCGTCGGCGTGCACGGCGGCCAGGTCGGTCAGCAGCCCCGCCGCGAACGCCCGCACGGCCTCGGCGGTCGACACGTCGGCGTCGAGCTCGTACGCCACCCGCCGCGGGTCCTCCGCGGTGCCCGCGACGCCGACGGCCTCGGCCCAGGCGGTCGCCGCGGCGCGGTGCGCGGCGGCGGCGGAGCGGGCCCGGGCGCGTGCGTCGTCGGACAGCCGGGCGGCGGCGACCTCGAAGCCGTAGCCCGCCTGGTCCTCGGCGAGCACGAGGGCGAGGGCGTCGGCGCGGTCGAGGTCCGCACCGAGCGCGTCGGCCGGGCCGGTCGCGGTGGGCGAGGGGGCGGGGGTCGCCGACCCCGACGCGGACGCCGACGGCAGCGCCGCCGAGCCGTCGCCCGACCCCGACCCGTCCGCGGACCCGCCGGCAGTGAAGCCGTCCTCGGGCTCGGCGTCGACCGCGGGCGCCTCGGTGCCGAGCGCGGTCGCGAGGCGGTCGGTCAGCTGGGCGCGGGACGCGGCGACGGACGCGAGCAGCCGGGCGAGCCCCGGCTCGTCGGTCGCGCGGGCGTCGGCGCGGGCCTCGGACGCGGCAGCGCCCAGGAGCGCCAGGACGTCGGCGGGGGTGGCGGCCGGGTCCGTGGCGGACGGCGTGGGGGAGGGGGTCCCGTCGGGGTCCTCGGCGAGCCCGGACTCGTACACCCCGCCCAGCGCCTCCACCTGGACGTCGGACGTCGACGCGACCAGCCCGAGCACGGCCCCGACGGCCTCGTCGGCGCCCGCGGTGGCGGCCTCGGCGGCGGAGGCGAGCGCGAGGGCGTCGTCCACGGCGTCCCGCCGGACCTGCTCCGTCGCGTCGGGGACGGGCTCGGCGGGCGGGTCGGTCTCGAGGCGCAGGCCGCAGCCCGCCAGCAGCGCCGCGGTGCCGAGCGCCAGCACCCCGGTGAGGGCGCGGGCGCGCCGGGACCGGGCGGGCGCGGGGTGCGGGGCGGGGCGCGACGGGCGGCGCGGGGCGGTGCGGGGCATCGCGGGCGATCCTGCCACGGCCGCCGGGCCGCGGGCCGGACCCGAAGTCCCCGTCGGGGCCGGTGTCGCGCACGTCGCACCCGGTCCGGGCCCCGTCCGGCGGGTGCGGCGCCCCGGAGTCAGTACGCTGGTCGCAGCACGCGGTCCGCCGCGCGCCGCTCCACCGTGCAGGACCGACAACCACACAGCGTCGACGTCCCCGGTGTCGGCGTGCGCGCGACGAGGCCGCACCCCGCCGAGGACCGACACAGGAGGTCAACATGCCCGCGCCCGCCAGCGCGCAGCGCATCCGGGAGACCATCGAGCCGGTGGTGACCGCCGCCGGCCTGTGGCTGGAGGACGTCGAGCTGGGCCGCGAGGGCGGCCAGGCCGTCGTGCGCGTCGTGCTCGACGCGCCCGAGGACGCCGAGGAGCAGGTCGACCTGGACGGCGTCGCCGACGTGTCCCGCGCCGTCTCGGCGGCGCTCGACGACCTGGACGGCCTGCCCGACCGCTACACCCTCGAGGTGTCGAGCCGCGGGGCCACCGCGCCGCTCGTCGCCCGCCGGCACTACGCGCGGGCCATCGGCCGCCTCGTGGTCCTCCGCCTGGCGGACGGCGGGTCGCTGACCGGCCGCCTCGTCGACGTGGAGCGCGGGACGACCGACGCGGAGGACGCGGTGGTCGTGACGCCCGAGACGCCGGGCGTCAAGGGCCGGCCGGCCAAGATCGGCGACCCCGTCCGCCTGCCGCTGGCGCAGGTCCGCGAGGGCCGCGTCGAGGTGGAGCTGGTCCGGGACAAGGACGACGCACGGGGCGGGGACTCCGCCCCCGACGGGCCGCAGGGCCGGGAGGACTGATCGTGGACATCGACATGCAGGCGCTGCGGCTCATCGAGCGGGAGCGCGAGATCAGCCTGGACGTGCTCGTCTCGGCCATCGAGCAGGCGCTCCTGTCCGCGTACCACCGGACGCCGGACGCCCACGCCGACGCGCGGGTCGAGCTCGACCGCCGGTCCGGCCACGTGACCGTGTGGGCGCGCGAGCGCACCGTGGTGCCCGCGCCGGACGCCCCGGAGCCGGCGGAGGACGAGGACGGCACGGTGACCGCCGTCCCGCCCACCACGACCTCCCTGGGCCCGGAGTTCGACGACACCCCGGCCGGCTTCGGCCGGATCGCGACCGCCACGGCGCGCCAGGTGATCGTGCAGCGGCTGCGCGACGCCGAGGACGACCAGGTGCTCGGGCAGTTCCGCGGCAAGGAGGGCGAGGTCCTCGGCGGCGTCATCCAGCAGGGCCGCGACCCGCGCGTCGTGCTCGTGGACGTCGGCGGCACCGAGGCCGTGCTGCCCGCGCACGAGCAGGTGCCGACGGAGAAGTACGTGCACGGCGAGCGGATCCGCGCGCTGGTGC
The DNA here is from genome assembly GCF_058792015.1 of Cellulomonas sp. EB106-03-03-XG116. Taxonomy (NCBI): domain Bacteria; kingdom Bacillati; phylum Actinomycetota; class Actinomycetes; order Micrococcales; family Cellulomonadaceae; genus Cellulomonas; species Cellulomonas sp. EB106-03-03-XG116. The sequence continues at coordinate 1,369 of NZ_JBYTEP010000110.1, read as the reverse complement.
TCGACGTGTCGCGCGGCTCGAAGGGCCCGCAGATCACGCTGTCCCGCACGCACCCGAACCTGGTCCGCAAGCTGTTCGAGCTCGAGGTCCCGGAGATCGCCGACGGCCACGTCGAGATCACCGCGCTGGCCCGCGAGGCGGGGCACCGCACCAAGATGGCCGTGCGGTCCCGCGTGCAGGGCCTCGGCGCCAAGGGCGCGTGCATCGGCCCGCTCGGCGCCCGCGTGCGCGCCGTCATGGCCGAGCTGCACGGCGAGAAGATCGACATCGTCGACCACTCGGACGACCCGGCGGAGATGGTCGCGCACGCGCTGTCGCCGGCGCGCGTGCTGTCCGTCACGGTCGTGGACCCGGCGGCCCGCGCCGCGCGCGTGGTCGTGCCGGACTACCAGCTGTCGCTCGCGATCGGCAAGGAGGGCCAGAACGCCCGCCTCGCTGCGAAGCTGACCGGCTGGCGCATCGACATCCGGTCCGACGCGCAGGGCGCCGACGGCAGCCACGAGGGGGCGCCCGAGACCGCGGGTTCGCCCTCGGCCGACGGTGACGGAAGCGCCGCCGGTCGAGTCGGGTGACGTCGCGCGCTAGACTGGGGTCGGCTGGGCCGGACGCCCGGCTCTCCTCGCCGAGCAGGCGGATCCCCGACACCCTCGCAGCGGACGACGCTGCCCGGGCCGTCGTGGGCCCGGTGCGCACGTGCGTGGGGTGCCGGAACGCCGGTCCGAGGTCGGTCCTGCTGCGCGTGGTCGCGGCGACGACGGACGCGGGAGACCCCGCGGTCGTGGTCGACGTGCGCCGGGCGCTGCCGGGCCGGGGTGCCTGGCTGCACCCCGATCCTCACTGCCTCGAGCTCGCCGAGCGCCGTCGTGCGTTCCCGCGGGCCCTGCGTCTCGCGGGGCCGCTGGACACGTCCGCGGTGCGGGAGCACCTCGGGGTCGCGTGAGGAGGACCGTCGCCGCCCGGGCAACCCGCCGGGGTGGCATGTGCACCGTCGAACAGGGAAAGCGGGTCGAAGAGCCGATGGCTGCCCGATGAGCACGCACCGATGAGTACCCAGCGATGAGTACCCAGCACTAACGACGGTCCGACCCTGTCCGGGCGGACCGAGACAGGGAGAGATGTGGCCAAGGTCCGCGTCTACGAGCTCGCCAAGGAGCTCGGAGTCGACAGCAAGTCCCTCATGACCAAGCTGAACGAGCTCGGTGAGTTCGTGCGCTCGGCGTCCTCGACGATCGAGCCGCCGGTGGTCCGCAAGCTGCGGGACACCTACCCCGCCGGTGGTGGCGCCAAGCCCGCCGCGAGCCGGCCCGCCAACGCCCCGGCCGCCGCGCCGGCCCCGTCGGCGACCCCCGCCGCCCCCGCGCCGTCGGCC
>NZ_JBYTEP010000109.1:0-4587 GCF_058792015.1 Cellulomonas sp. EB106-03-03-XG116 | reverse complement strand
CGTGCGGCTCCGCGGCCGCGAGCGCCGCCTCGACCGCCCCGCCCGCCTCCGCCGCGGCGCGCGCCACGAGCCGGCCGGTCGGGCCGAGCGTCGAGGCGAGCGTGGCGAGCACGGCCACCCGGCCCCGGGCGCCGGCGGCCGTGGCCGCGGCCACCGCCTCCCGCGCCATCGGGGCGTCCACCCGGAGCACCGGGACGTCGACGCGGGTCGCGGCGGCCTCGGCCGCCTCGCCGACGGACGAGCAGGTCACGAGGACCGCCGAGGCCCCCGCGTCGGCGAGGTGCCGGACGTGGGCGAGCACGGCCGCCTCGACCTCGGGCGTCACGCCGGACGCCACGGCGGTGGCGAGCAGCCAGCCGTCGACCACGTGCACCCGGCGCAGGCCCGGGGCCGCGGCGTCGAGGTCGGCGTCGAACCGGGCCGCCAGCGCCGGCACGGTGTGCAGCAGGCCGGCGGTGCCCGCCGCCCCGGGCGCGCCGGGCCCCGTCACGCCGCGGTCCACGGCCGGGCCTCCGCGTCGACCAGCTCGACCAGCCGCTCCAGCCGCGGCACCGACACCTCCGCGAGCGCGGCCGGCACGTCCGCGCGCCCGACGACGTCGCTCCACAGGGCCCGCCCGGCCAGGAACCCGCTCGCCCCGCCCCGGCACGCCGCGCGCACGGCGCCCGCGAAGTCGTCGTGCGCCACGCCCTGCGACAGCACGACCCACGGGCCGGTGATGGCCTCGCCGAGCGACGCGCACGCCCGCTCGAGCACCGCCGGCTCGGCGCGGCCGGCCAGCGGGACCTGCACCTTGTACAGGCTGGGGCCGAGCGGGGACAGCTCGCGCGCCGCCTCCGCGATCGCGGCCTCGGCGTCCCAGGTCCCGGCGGCGGTCTCCTCCGGCGTCGCCCGCACGACCGGCTCCAGCACCGACAGCACGCCGCGCGCGGCGGCGAGCTCGATGAACCGCCGGGCGAGCTCCACGCGCTGCTCGCGGCGCGCGTCCCGGCGCCAGATCACCAGCAGCTTGACCGCGACCGCGCCGTGCAGGTCGGAGTCCGGGGCGACGACGACCTCGTCCAGCTCCGTCTCCTCGACCGGGCCGCCCGGCTCCTGCTCCAGCGCGTCGGCGGCGAGGATCAGCCCGCACGACGCCGGCAGCAGCGGGGCGGCGCGCTCGACGCCGTACTCGCGGTCGATGAGGAACCCCGAGGCCAGCGGGCCCAGCGCGCGGGCGACGTCGAGCTTGAACGCGACCAGGCGCTCGTCGTCGACCCGGCCGGCACCGGCCTGGTCGAACATGTGGCGCAGGCTCTCGCGCTGGTCCATGGCGACCATCGCGAGCGCGCCGGACGGGCGGGCGATGGCGTCGAGCGTCGGTGCGGTCACGGGTGTCCTCCGGGGGTCGGGGCGAGGGGGTCGGGGTCGCGCGCGGCGCCGGTGAACCGGGCCAGCGCGGCGTCGGCGTCGGGGTACGGGGGCGGCAGCGGCTCCCCGCCCGGCAGCCCGGGCAGGGCAGGGAGCACCGGCGGGTCGTGCGGGTCGAGCAGGCCGGCGCGGTGCAGGGCGAGCAGCGCGGCGCCGGCCGCGACCGGCTCGGCGCAGTCGACCAGCCGCACCGGCACGGGGCTCAGCTCGGCCTTGGCGCGCATCCACGCCGCGTTCCGGGTCGCGGGGCCGCCGAGCACGACGAGCCGGTCGGGTCGCAGGGCCGGGTCGGCGGCGGCACCGAGCGCCAGCTGCACGTCGAGCATCCACCGGGCCTGGAGCGCGAGGCCGTCGACCATCGCGGCCGCGAGCGCCACCGGGTCGTGCGCGGCTCGGTCGCCGAGCACCCGCACCCGGGCGGCCGGGTCCGGCTCCGGCGTCTGGCGGCCGGAGACGTACGGCAGGACGAGCGGTCCCGCGGCGCGGTCGGGGCGGGCGTCGTCGGGCAGCGCGGCGACCGCGGCGAACAGGTCCTCCGCGGAGCGGCCGGCGGCCTCGTGCTCGAGCCACCAGCGGACCATCGCCCCGGCGCTCGACGACCCGGCGAGCAGCGCGGGCCGGCCGAGGACGGTGCGGACCAGGCTCATCCCGGCGCGCGCGACGTCGGCGCGCACCGGGTCGGCGCCCAGCACGGTGCACACCGCCTCGGCCGTGCCGATCGAGTCCGCCGTGCTCCCGGGCTCGCGGACGCCCGCGGCCCACGCCCCGACCGCGTGGTCGTGGCCGGCGACGGTCACCGGCGTGCCGGCGCGCAGGCCCGCGGCGACCCAGGCGCCCGGCCGGACGGTGCCGGCGACGGACCCGGGCGCGGCGACGCGCGGCAGGTGCTCCGGGCGGAGGCCGACCTCGGCCAGCAGGTCCGCGTCGAACGCGGTCGGCAGCGCCGCGCTCGCCGGGGGCAGGCGGTAGGCCATCGAGCGGCCGGCGAGCGTGTGGTCGGTGACCAGGTCGCCCGTCAGGCCGAGCGCCGCGAGGTCCGCGACCCCCGCCCACCGGGCGAGCGCGGCGCGCCGGCCGGGGTCGTGCGCGGCGAGCCAGGCCAGGGTCGCGAGCGGCACCTTCGCGCTCGGGCGGACGCCGGTGGCCTCGAACAGCGCGGTGGCGCCCAGCCGGTCGGCCAGCGCAGCCGCCTCGGCCGCCGCCCGCTGGCCGTCCCAGCGCAGCCAGGGCCCGAGGGGGCGGTCGTGCGCGTCGAGCGGGACGCCGGTCTCGGCCATCGAGGCGACGCCGACGGCGAGGGGGACGGGGGCCGTCGTGCCGGTGCGGGGAGGTCCGGGCGGTCCGGGCGGTCCGGGCACGTCGGCCCGGCCGGCCGCCGCGAGCGCGCGGACGGCGAGCTGCCGCAGCACGCGGTCGAGGGCCGAGGGCCCGGGCGTCGGCGCGGACGCCACCGCGAGCAGCTCGACGACCCCGTCGGCGCCCGACCTCGGCGCGGCGACGAGCGCGACCTTCGTGTTCGTGGTCCCGACGTCGATGCCGAGGCCGATCAGGCGGCTCACGCCCACCAGTCTGTTCGGTGTCGAACAGATCGGTCAACCGTGTGCGCTCGTTGACATCCGCGGCCGGCGACCGTTGGATGGCGTCCGTGCGCTACTCCGCCGCCCCCCGCCGCCGGGACGAGCTGCTGCGCCGGCTCGAGGAGTCCGGCTACGTCTCGTCCAGCACCGCCGCGGCCGAGCTCGGCGTCTCGGAGATGACGATCCGCCGCGACCTCGGGCAGCTCGCCGCCGAGGGCCGGGTCCGGCGCGTCGTCGGCGGCGCGTCCCTGGTCGACGGCAGCGCGGCCCCGCCGTTCGAGCTGCGCCGCGGCGAGGCCGCCCGGGAGAAGGACGCGATCGCCCGCGCCGCGCTCCCGCTGCTCGCCGACGCGGGGGTGGTGGCGCTCGACGCCGGCACGACGGTGGCCACCCTCGCCCGGCGGCTGCCCCAGGGGCTCACCGTGATCACGCACTCGGTCCCGGTGATCACCGCGTGCACCGGGCGCGACGACCTCGAGGTGGTGGCGCTCGGCGGCACGTTCCACCGGGCGACCCGGTCGTTCGCCGGCCCCGCCACCCGCGCGGGCCTCGCGGACCTGGCCGTCGACGTCGCCGTGCTCTCCGCCACCGCCGCGGGGCCGGGCGGCGTCTACTCCGCCGACCCCTGGGACGCCGACACCAAGCGCGCGATGGCGGCGATCGCCGACCGCGTCGTCCTGCTGCTCGACCACCGCAAGCTCGCGGCCCGGGCCCCGATGCGGGTGCTCGGGCTGGAGGACGCGCACGCCGTGGTCGTCGACGACGAGGCGACCCCGGAGCAGCTCGCGATGCTGCGCGAGCGGTGCGAGCGGGTCGTGGTCGCGGACACCGGGACGACGCCGTGACCGGACCCCGGCTCGGCGTCGCGGCCGGACCCCGGCTCGGCGTCGTCGCCGACGACGTCACCGGCGCGTGCGACCTGGCCGACGCCGTCCGGGACGCGGGCGGCTCCGCCGTCGTCGTCCTCGGGGTCCCGGCCCCGGGCCTCGACCTGCCGCCGTGCGACGCCGCCGTCGTGGCGCTGCGCACCCGCACCGCGCCCGCGCCGCAGGCGGTCGCGGAGTCGGTCGCGGCGGCGTCCTGGCTGCTCGACCGCGGCGCGTCGGCCGTCTACCAGAAGTACTGCTCGACCTTCGACTCCACCGACGAGGGCACCATCGGGCCGGTCGCCGACGCGCTGCTCGACCTGCTCGGGACCGGGGCGGTGGCGGTCGGGACGCCCGCGACGCCGCGCGCCGGTCGGACGCAGTACCAGGGGCACCTGTTCGTGGGCGACCGGCTGCTGTCCGAGTCGCCGCTGCGAGACCACCCGCTCACGCCGATGACCGACCCCGACCTCGTGCGGGTGCTGGGACGGCAGACGCCTCGGGGCGTGGGGCTGCTGCCGTGGGCGGCGCTGCGGGGCCCGGACGCGGGCGCGGCGCTGGGGCGGGTCGTCGACGGCGGGGCCGCGCACGTGCTGGCGGACGCGCTCGCGGACGAGGACCTGGACGCGCTGGCGCGGGTCGTCGTGGACGAGGCCGCCGGGGGCTGGGCCGGCGCGGGCGCGCGCGGCGGGCGTGCCGACGGCCCGCGGATCGGCGGGCGGCCGGTGCTCCTG
>NZ_JBYTEP010000108.1:0-4990 GCF_058792015.1 Cellulomonas sp. EB106-03-03-XG116 | reverse complement strand
CCGCACCCCTCCGAGGAGGGGTGCGGGGCCCGTCGCCGTCCCGGGGCTCAGCGAGGGCGGACATCGACGCCGAGATAGGACCGTCCCGCCGAGATAGGACCGCACGAGGCCCTATCTCGACGCACGCGTCCTATCTCGGCGGCACATGCCCGGGCGACGGACGGGCAGTGGGCAGCGTCCGGGCACACGAGAGCCCCGCCGACCCGGGCGGGTCGGCGGGGCTCTCGTGGTCGGGCGCGGCGTCAGGCGCCGGCGTGCCGCTCCGCCTGGTCGACCAGGCGCGCCAGCTCGCGGCGCATCTGCGCGATGTCGTCCTGCCTCGGGTAGAGGTCCAGGCTCGCGAGGTGCTGCTTCGCGTCGAGCGGCCGGTCGGCCTCGACGGCGGCGAGCACGAGCTCGCGCCCGACCTCCGGGTCGTGGTCCTTCGGGTGCCAGTGCCCGGTGCCGAGGCCGAGCGCCTCGACGGGCAGCCCCGCCTCGCGCAGCAGCCGCAGGCCGGTGACCAGGGCCGCGCCGGAGGGGTCGCGCTCGGCGGCGGTCGTCAGCCGGCGGAGCGTCCCCTCCAGGTCGTCGCGCACGGACAGCCGCGCGACCTCGACCAACGGGTACCAGGCGCGGGGGTTGCCCGCGAGCTCCTCGCCGAGCGACCACACGGCCAGATCCGCGGCGCGCTGGCGCTCCGCGTCGTCGGCCTCGGCGGTCAGGGGGTCGTCGTCGACGCCGGTCACGGCGTGCCGGCGGACGATCTCGGCGAGGGCCGCGAAGGCGCGCTCGTCGTTGGGATCGTCGCCGAGGCGGGACCTCAGGGCGTCCTCCTGGGGGACGTCGCCGTGCCGGGTCGCGCCCGTCGGGCGGCGCGCCCCGATCCGGGACGCGGGCACGGGGCGACCCAGCAGGCGGCGCAGTCGGGGCAGCAGAGCCATGATGCGACACTATCCGGTGCACTCGTCCCGCACCGGTCGAACGGTCCGCCGGCCCATCGGCCACGCTCGGGACCTTTGTCGGTTCCCCACAACGGGGCCCTATGCTCACGGCATGCCTCAGCCCCGCCGGACGTCCGCGGCCCCCGCCCCCGAGGGCGCCGCCCCGGCCGACGACGCCGCCCGGGCCGCCGCCGCGGTCGACGGCCTGTCCCCCGCCCGCACCCGCACCCGCGCCGGCCGCATCGCCACGGCGCCCGACGCCAGCAACGGCGAGACCCTGCGCCGCGTCCGCGAGGGCAGCGGCGTGCTCGCCGCGGCGGCGATGCGCCGGCTGGACGAGGACCTCGACTGGTACCGCGCCCTGCCCGCCGACGACCGGTCGTGGGTCGGGCTCGTCGCGCAGGCGGGCATCACCGCGTTCGTCACCTGGTTCGCCGACCCGTCGCGCCCGCCGCACGGCGTCGGCGAGATCTTCGCGACCGCCCCGCCCGAGCTGACCCGGTCGATCTCCCTGCAGCACACGCTGCAGCTGGTCCGCGTGGTGGTCGACGTCGTGGAGTCGCACAGCGACCGGCTCGCGGCGCCCGGCGGCGAGCGGGACCTGCTCGAGGCCGTGCTGCGGTACTCCCGCGAGGTGGCCTTCTCGGCCGCCGAGGTCTACGCCCGCGCCGCCGAGGTCCGCGGGGCCTGGGACGCCCGGCTGGAGGCGCTGGTCGTGGACGCGCTGCTGCGCGGCGACGTCGACGACTCCCTCCGGTCCCGGGTCGCCGCGCTCGGCTGGAGCGGCCGCGGCAGCACGCTGGTCGTCGTCGGCACGACCGCCTCCCCGCTCGACGACGTCCGGACGTCCGACCTGCGCCGGGCGACCCGCCGCGCCGCGGACGACGCGCTGGTCGGCATCCAGGGCGACCGGCTGGTCGTGTTCCTCGGCGGCACCGGCGACCTGCGCGAGGCCGCGGCGTCCCTGCTCCCGCGGTTCGGCCCCGGGCCCGTGGTCTTGGGCCCCACCGGCGCGGACCTCGCCGACGCCGCCCGGTCCGCCCGCGCCGCGCTCGCCGGGCTGGCCGCCATCTCCGCGTGGCCGCAGGCGCCGCGCCCGGTGCTCGCCGACGACCTGCTGCCCGAGCGGGTGCTCGTCGGCGACGCGAGCGCCCGGGCGCTGCTGGTCGAGCAGGCGTACGTCCCGCTGCTGGCCAGCACCGGCAGCCTGCTGGAGACGCTGACCGCCTACCTGGCGGCGGGCCGGTCCCTGGAGGCCGCGGCCCGCACGCTCTACGTGCACCCCAACACCGTCCGGTACCGGCTGCGCCGCGTCGCCGAGGTCACGGGCTGGGACCCCCTGGACCCGCGCGAGGCCTACGTCCTGCAGCAGGCCCTCGCGGTCGGCCGCCTGGACCACCCCGGCGCCTGACCCCCGCCGAGGTCGGCGGTTCCGGCCACCGCACCCCCGGCGGGACCGGCGACCTCGGGCGCAACCGCCGACCTCGCGCCCCGCGGGACGCCGCGGGGCCCCGCGAGCGTTGTGGGACCCGGACAAGTCGGACCCGGCAACCGTGTGCGGGTCGTGAGCGGGCGCGGCGCGTCCGCACCGGCAGAGTGGTCGGGTGCTCGCGATCGTCTGCCCCGGACAGGGCGCCCAGACCCCCGGAATGCTCGCCCCCTGGCTCGAGCTGCCCGGATCCGCCGACCGCCTGGCGGCCTTCTCGGAGGCCTCGGGCGTCGACCTGACGGCGCACGGGACGACCTCCGACGCCGACACCATCCGCGACACCGCGGTGGCCCAGCCCCTCATCGTGTCCACCTCGCTCCTCGCGCTCCGTGCGCTCGAGGACGAGGGCGGCCCGGTGACGGCCGGCGCCACGGCGGGGCACTCGGTCGGCGAGTTCGCCGCCGCGGCCGTCGCGGGCGTGCTCGACGACGCCGCCGCGGTGGCCCTGGTCGGGCAGCGCGCCCGGTTCATGGCCGAGGCCGCGGCCGCGGTGCCCACCGGCATGACCGCCGTCCTCGGCGGCGACCCGGACGAGGTGCTCGCGGCGATCGAGGCGGCCGGCCTGTGGCCCGCCAACGTCAACGGCGGCGGCCAGGTCGTCGCCGCCGGCGCCCAGGACGCCCTGGCCCGGTTCGCCGAGAACCCGCCGGCCCGCGCCCGCGTCGTGCCGCTGGCGGTCGCCGGCGCCTTCCACACCCCGTTCATGGAGCCCGCCCGGGACGCGTTCGCCGCCGTGGCCGCCGAGGCCGCCGCCGCGTCCCCGCGCGTGACGCTCCTCACCAACGCCGACGGCAGCGCCTTCGGCCCGGACGCCGCCGGCGCCGACGTGGTGGCCCGCCTGGTGTCGCAGATCGCCTCGCCGGTGCGCTGGGACCTGTGCCAGGCGACCCTCGTCGAGCTCGGCGTCACCGGCCTGCTGGAGCTCGCCCCCGGTGGTGTGCTCAAGGGCCTGGCCCGGCGTAGCCTGCCCGGGGTGGAGACGGTCGCGATCACCTCGCCGGCCGACCTGCCCGCCGCCCGGGACCTCGTCGCCCGCCACACCGCGACCCCCGGCGCCGCGCCCACGACCGACGACTCCCGGGAGACCGCGAAGTGACCCGCCCCACCCTGACCCAGGCGACCGGCCCCGCCCACACGCGGATCCTCGGCCTGGGCGCCGCCCGCGGCGAGAACGTCGTCCCGAACGACGACCTGGTCGGCCCGATCGACTCCTCCGACGAGTGGATCCGGCAGCGCACCGGCATGGTGACCCGCGTCCGCGCGGGCGCCGACACCGACGTGCTCGACCTGGCGGAGACCGCCGCCCGCGAGGCGATCGCGAACGCGGGCCTGACCGGCGCGGACATCGACGCGGTCATCCTGGCGACCGTCACCTACTTCCACCAGACGCCGTCGGGCGCCGCGATCCTCGCGGACCGGCTCGGCGCCACCCCGGCCGCCGCGTTCGACGTGTCGGCCGCGTGCGCGGGCTACTGCTACGGCATCGGCCAGGCGGACGCCCTGGTGCGCGCCGGCACCGCGCGCAACGTGCTGGTCATCGGCGCGGAGAAGATGAGCGAGTTCGTCGACCCGACGGACCGCTCCATCTCCTTCCTGCTCGGCGACGGCGCGGGCGCGGTCGTGATCGGTCCCTCGGACTTCCCCGGCATCGGCCCGACCGTGTGGGGCTCGGACGGCTCGCAGGCGCAGGCCATCCGCCAGACCCACTCCTGGCTGGACACCCGGGACAAGGGCGCGGGCTGGCCGACGCTGCGCCAGGAGGGCCCGAGCGTCTTCAAGTGGGCCGTCTGGCAGATGGCCCCGGTCGCCGAGAAGGCCCTGGCCGCCGCGGGCGTCACCGCCGACCAGATCGACGCGTTCATCCCGCACCAGGCGAACATGCGGATCATCGACCAGATGATCAAGCAGCTGAAGCTGCCCGAGACCGTCGCGGTCGGCCGGGACATCGCCGACACCGGCAATACCTCGGCGGCCTCCATCCCGCTCGCGACCGAGCGCCTCATCCGCGAGGGCCAGGCGAAGAGCGGCGACCTGGCGCTCCAGATCGGCTTCGGCGCGGGCCTCGTCTACGCCGCCCAGGTGGTCGTGCTGCCCTGACGGGGCGCCCGGCCGCAGTACCGTTCATCGACCGCACGACCGTCGCCCCGCCTCACGGCGGGGTGCAGCACACAACCAAGGAGACACCGATGGCGCACAGCGAGCAGGAGATCCTGGCCGGCCTGGCCGAGATCGTCAGCGAGGAGACCGGCCTGCCGACCGACTCGGTCCTGCCCGAGAAGTCGTTCACGGACGACCTCGACATCGACTCCCTGTCGATGATGACGATCGTGACCCTGGCCGAGGAGAAGTTCGAGGTCCGCATCCCGGACGACGAGGTCAAGAACCTCGCGACCGTCGGCGACGCGGTGTCGTTCATCTCGAACGCCCAGGCCTGAGACACCCGACCGGGGTCCGCGCCGCGCCGCCGCCTCCGCGCGGCGTCCGGGAGCCCAGCGCTCCCGCGGCGCGGACCCCGGTCGCGGGGGGGGGGGGGGGGGGGGGAGGCAGAGAGGACCCACCCACACAAAACCACAACAAC
>NZ_JBYTEP010000107.1:0-5030 GCF_058792015.1 Cellulomonas sp. EB106-03-03-XG116 | reverse complement strand
CACCCCCCCCCCCCCCAGATCAGGCGCCATGTCTCGTGGGCTCGGAGAGGTGTAGAAGAGACCCCCCCCCGGCCGCGCCCTCGTCCGTCGCCGGAGCCGGGTCCTCCTCCGCCGCGCGGGCCGCCACCTCGGCGTACCGCGCGGCCAGCCACCGCTGCCCCATCCCGCTGCCGCGCCCCTGGCGCCAGGCCCCGACGACGCCGTCGCGCAGCCGCATGTGCACCACGGCGTCGGGCTCGAAGGCGAGCGTCCCGCCGGCGAGCTGGGCGCGCCAGCACAGGTCGGTGTCCTGGAGGTAGCGGGCGCGGACGTCGAACCCGCCGAGCCGGTCGAACAGCGACCGCCGGACGGCGAGGTTGCTGGAGCTGGCGCTGCCGAGCCGGGGCAGCGGCTCGGTGTACTGCAGGCCGTCGACCTGCGGCAGCGCCCGGGACCCCTGCGCCGCGCGGCTGTTCAGCCGCTCCCACTCCAGGCGGCCCGCTGCGACGTCGGCGTCCCGGAGGGCCCCGCGCAGGGCGTCGACCCAGCCGGGCGCGACGACGTCGTCGGCGTCGCAGAACAGCAGGTCCCGCCCCCGGGCCACGCGCGCCCCGGCGTTCCGGGCGGCGCCGGCGCCGCGGATCCCGGACGCGTCGACGAGGCGCACCGGCACCGCGCCGCGGGCGGCCTCCCGGACGACGTCCTGGGTGCCGTCGGTCGAGCCGTTGTCGGCGACCAGCACCTCCCAGGTGCAGGCCGGGTCCTGGGCGGCGAGGGCGTGGAGCTGCGCGGGCAGCGTCGCCGCGGCGTCCCGGGCGGCGATCACGACGGACACGTCGAGGTCGGGCCCGCGGACCGCGGCGGTGTCGCCGCCGGGCGGGCCGTCGGCGGTCGGGCGTGCTGCGGTCATCGTTCCCCCTGCGTGGCCCACGACCGGGACATCTCATCCGTAGCAGATCACAGGGGGACCGGGCCGCGCGAGCCCGCGCGGCGTCAGTACCGCTCGGGCCCGTAGTCGATGCGGTAGTGCTGCTCCCGCGGCCGGTCCCCGATCGGTCGCGCGGGCACGCCCCCGACGATCGTCCACGGGTCGACGTCCTGGGTCACCACGGCGCCGGCGGCCACGACCGCCCCCTCGCCGATGGTCACGCCGCGCACGACGGTCGACCGGCTGGCGAGCCACGCCCGGTCCCCGATGGTGATCGGGCCGAGCCGGCCGGCGAACCCGGGGTCGCGCAGGTCGTGGTCGGCGGTGACCAGCAGGACGTGGCTCGCGATGACCACGTCGTAGCCGATGTCGATGCCGCCGCGCGCGTCGATCTGGCAGAACCGCCCGACGTGGCAGCGCCCGGCGATCCGCAGGTTGCCCGGCTCGAGCACCTCGGACCCGCCGAACAGGTACACGTGCTCGCCGAGGTCCGCGCCCAGCCGCCGGAGCGTGCGGATCCGCAGCTCGTTGCTGGGCACGTGCGTCAGCGCCCGGTTGAAGACGAGCTCGCCCCGTCGCCCCACGTCAGCCGTCCTCCCCGCGGGCCGCGCCCGCGTGCTCGTGCACCGGGGCGACCGCCCCGCCGCGCAGCCGCTCCGCGAGCGCCGCCACCGTGTGCTCCCGCCGGACGAGCGTCCGGCCGGCCTCGCCGCGCGCCCGGCGGTCGGCGGGGTCGGCCACGAGCGACCGCACGGCGTCGAGCAGCGCCCGCTCGCCGGCCGCCCCGTCGCCGACGACGACCACCCGGGCCTCGTCGAACAGGTGCCCCGCGCCCCGGGAGTCGTTGGTGACGACGGCGCAGCCGTTCCCGAGGGCGGCGACCAGCGGGCCGCTCACCGCGTGCGCCCCGCCCCCGCCCCAGCCGTCGCGCCGCCAGCGCACCACGACGGCCGCCCGCGCGAAAGCGGCGCGGACGCCCGCCTCGGGCAGGAAGCCGAGCAGCCGCACCCGGTCGGCGGTCCCGGCGGCCTCCGCGGCTGCCGCGAGCGCGCGCGCCGTCTCCTCGCCGCAGGCCCCGACCGCCAGCACCCAGCCGTCCGGCAGGTCGGCGGCGGCGCGCACCAGGGGCAGCACGTCCCCGGCCGCGGCCACGTATCCGGGCACCAGGACCTCGGTGCGCCCGTCGACGGGGTCGTCGGTGGCGGTGCCGACGTGCGGCAGGGCCTCGACGGGCCGGTCCAGCCGGTGCGCCGCCGCGAGCGCCGCGGCCCCGGACGGCGACAGGCAGAGCACCCGCTCGGCGCGGCGCAGCAGGCCGCGCTCGGCGCGGCGCCCGAGGGTGCCGGACAGCGCCGCGGCGACCCGGCGGCCGCCGCGGCGGTCGAGCAGCGTGGTGAAGAACGCCCCGCCCGACAGCTCCGGGACGTCGTGCACCATCAGCCAGACCCGGCGCCCGCGGCGGGCGGCCCACCAGGCGGCCCAGAACTCGGCGAGGCCCCGGCCGGCCTGCTCGACGACGAGCACCGCGCCCGGGTCGCGCCGGGCCAGCCGGCGCGCCAGCCGGACGGCGAGCGCCGCGGACTGGGACGCCTCGGGGGCGGGCGGCAGCGGCTCGGTCTCGGTCGGGCCGAGGGCGTCGAGCACCGGGCGGAAGGCGGCGGCGTACGCGGCGACGCCGCTCGGGCTGGGGGGCAGCCGGGTGACGTGCACGTACCGCGTCGCCGCCGCGGGCGCCGCCGCCGTCACCGCCGCCCCCGCCCGGCCCGGCGCACCCGGTCGCGCGCGGCGACCCCGGCCCGCTGCACGCCCTCGACGGCGCCGAGCAGCCGGGCGTCCCGGGCCGGCACGTCCTGGGTCAGGGTGCCGGCGCGCTCGGCCTCGAGCAGCGACCCGTACAGGTGGCCGAAGGTGTGCAGCGCCGCGACGGCGAACCCGGCGCGGCCGTCGCGCCACGCGCCGCTGAACACGGTGGAGCGCAGCAGCTCCCGCACCAGCCGGACGGGGTCGTCCAGCCGGGTGAACCGGCCGGGGTTGTTGGCGGCGTACCGGAGGACCTTCTCGGTGGTCTGCCCGACCGAGCGGAAGTTGAGGTGCGCGATCGCGGGCACGGAGTCCGGCGCGTCGATCCCGGGCCCGTCGAGCACCGGCGGCACGTGCGCGAGCGCCGGCTCGGCGTAGCGGGCGCGGCCGCGGCGGAGCAGGGCGTACTTCGCGCTGCCCTGCAGGGAGTGCTCGAGCATCCGGCCGTAGGCGACGTTGTCGTACCGCAGCCGCACGCCGGCGACGTCGGGCCGGTCCAGGACGGGCTGCAGCGCGGCGCGGAACCCGGCGGGCAGGTGCTCGTCGGCGTCGACGAACAGCACCCAGTCGCTGGTCGCCGCGTCGAGCCCGCGCTGGCGGACCTCCTCCACGACGGGGGCGTCCGGCACCGGCACGACCCGCGCGCCGTGCAACGCCGCGACCTCGCGGGTGTCGTCGGTGGACCCCATGTCGCACACGAGTACCTCGTCGAAGCCGGCCAGCAGCGGGAGGCAGTCGCGCAGCTGGTCGGCCTCGTTGCGGGAGTACACGACGGCACTCACCGTGCTCGGGGGGGTCATGGCCCCGAGCGTAGGTCGGCGTCCCCCGCCGGGGGCACCGCCCGAAGGGTGAATTGGGGTGAAACGCGACATAGGGGACAGATCCGGCGGCTAGCCTCGCGGTGCGGGCGAGCCGATCCGCACCGCCCTGACCAGGGCCCAGCACCGAGGAGCGCGCCATGAGCCACGTCGTCGTCGTCGGATCCGGCATCGTCGGGCTGGCGGTCGCCGCCCGGCTCGCCGCGCGCGGCGACGAGGTGACCGTCCTGGAGAAGGAGGACGGCCTGGCGCTGCACCAGACCGGGCGGAACTCCGGCGTCATCCACTCGGGCCTCTACTACGCGCCCGGCAGCCTCAAGGCGACGATGGCCGCGGCCGGCGCGCGCTCGATGGTCGAGTACGCCCGTGCGAAGGGCGTCCCGGTCGAGGTGTGCGGCAAGCTCGTCGTCGCCACCTCGGACGCCGAGGTGCCGCAGCTGGAGAAGCTCGCCGGCCGCGCGGAGGCCAACGGCGTGCCGGCCCGGCGGCTGACGCCCACCGAGGCCCGGGAGCACGAGCCGCACGTGCGCGCGGTCGCCGCCCTGCGGGTCGAGAGCACCGGGATCGTCGACTACCCCGGCGTGTGCCGGGCGCTCGCCGCGGACGTCGAGGCCGCCGGAGGCCGGATCCTGTTCGGCGAGGAGGTGCTGGCCGCGCGCACCGTCCCGGACGCCCCCGGCGCCCCGGGCCGGGTGGAGATCCGCACGTCGCGCGCCGACCGGGAGGCCGACGCGCTCGTGGTGTGCGCCGGGCTGCACGCCGACCGGCTCGCGCGGGCGTGCGGGCTCGAGCCCCAGGCCCGGATCGTCCCGTTCCGCGGCGAGTACTTCGAGCTGACCCCCGAGGCCGGCGCCCAGGTCCGCGGGCTGATCTACCCGGTGCCGGACCCGCGGTTCCCGTTCCTCGGCGTGCACCTCACCCGCGGCATCGAGGGGCACGTGCACGCCGGGCCGAACGCGGTGCTGGCGCTCGCCCGCGAGGGGTACACCTGGACCGACGTCTCGCCGCGCGACCTCGCCGACAGCCTCGCGTGGCCCGGGCTGTGGCGGCTCGCCGCGCGCAACCTGGTGCCCGGCGCCGCCGAGGTCGGCCGGTCGCTGTCCCGCAGGGCCTTCGCGCGCAGCCTGTCCCGGCTGGTGCCGGGGATCACGGCGGGCGACCTGGTGCCCGCGCCGGCCGGGGTGCGCGCGCAGGCGCTGCGCCGGGACGGCGGGCTGGTCGACGACTTCCTGCTCCAGGCCGAGGGGCGGCAGGTGCACGTGCTGAACGCGCCGTCGCCCGCCGCCACCGCGTCGCTGGAGATCGCGCGGCACATCGTCGAGCAGCTCGACACGGCCGTGCCCGCGGCGCACGCGGCCTGACGCCGCGCGCGAGGGCTCCGGTCGCCGAGTCTCCGTCCCGCGCCTGCCCGCGACCCGCGCGAGGCAGTCCGGGATCGGAGACTCGGCGACGCCGCGACGCCCGCGCGCGCCGGCAGCGGCGCCGGGCCGGCTGCGGCGCCGGGC
>NZ_JBYTEP010000106.1:0-5102 GCF_058792015.1 Cellulomonas sp. EB106-03-03-XG116 | reverse complement strand
CCCCCCCCCCCCCCCCCCCCCCCAAAAAAAAAAACCCCCCCCCCCAAATCAGGCGCCATGTCTCGTGGGCTCGGAGATGGGGAGAAGAGACCCCGGCCGGCGCGCCGCCCCCGCCCCCGCGGACGAGGGCCCGCTCGGCACGCGCTGAGCGGCGCGGCGCCGGGCGGGCCCTCGGGGTCCGGGTGCTGCGGGCGGGTCAGGCGCCGAGGCGCTCGCGGACCTGCACCAGCGACGGGTTCGTGGCGGCGGAGCCGTCCGGGAACAGCACGGTCGGCACGGTCTGGTTGCCGCCGTTCACCTGCTCGACGAACGCGGCGGCGTCCGGCAGCTGCTCGATGTCGACCTCGGTGTACGCAATGCCCGCGGAGTCGAGCTGCGTCTTCAGGCGGCGGCAGTAGCCGCACCAGGTCGTCGAGTACATCGTCACGGTGCCCTCGGCGGGCAGGTCCTGCGTGGTCGTCATCGTCTGCCTTCGCATCGTCGGTGTCGCGTCACGGGTCTGAACGCCCGGTGCCCGCAGGATCATCCCGGACGCGTCCGGGATGCCGTGCGCCCGGGCCCTGGGGATCGCGGTCCCGGCGTGTCGGCGGGAGGTGCGAGGATCGACGGCGATGCCTGCCGACGACCTCCTCGACGCCCTCGACCCGGACCAGCGGGAGGTCGCGCGCGCCCTCACCGGGCCGGTGTGCGTGCTGGCCGGGGCGGGGACCGGCAAGACCCGCGCGATCACGCACCGGATCGCCTACGGGGTCCGCACCGGCGTCTACGCCCCGACGAGCGTGCTCGCCGTGACGTTCACCGCCCGCGCGGCGGGGGAGATGCGCACCCGCCTGCGCGACCTGGGCGTCGCGGGCGTGCAGGCGCGCACGTTCCACTCGGCCGCGCTGCGCCAGCTGCGGTACTTCTGGCCGAAGGTCGTCGGCGGCCCCTCGCCCCAGGTCCTCGCCCAGAAGGCGCCGGTCGTCGCGGACGCGTGCCACCGGCTCGGCCTGTCCGTCGACCGGGTGTCGGTCCGCGACCTCGCGTCGGAGATCGAGTGGGCCAAGGTGTCCCGCATCACCGCCGAGGACTACGTCCGCGCCGCCGCGGCCGCCGACCGCCCTGCGCCCGCGGGCCACGACCACCACGTCGTCGCCCGGCTCATCACGGCGTACGAGGACGCGAAGGACGCGCGCGGCGTGATGGACATGGAGGACATCCTCTGGCTGCTGTCGGGGATGCTGGTCGAGAACCGCGCCGTGGCGGACGAGATCCGGCACCAGTACCGGCGGTTCGTCGTGGACGAGTACCAGGACATCTCCCCGCTGCAGAAGTTCCTGCTCGACCAGTGGCTCGGCGGGCGCGACGAGCTGTGCGTCGTCGGCGACCCGAGCCAGACCATCTACTCGTTCGCGGGCGCGACGCCGCACTACCTGACCCGGTTCACCGCGGAGCACCCCGAGGCCCAGGTCGTCCGGCTGGTGCGGGACTACCGGTCGACCCCGCAGGTCGTGGGCCTGGCGAACGAGGTGCTGCGCCGCGCCCCCAAGGACCGGGCGGCCCGCTGGGAGCCGCTCGAGCTCATTGCGCAGCGCCCGTCCGCCGGACCCGTGCGGTTCGCGGTCTACGACGACGACGAGGCGGAGGCCGCCGGGGTCGCCACCCGGATCGGCCGGCTGATCGCGGCGGGCACCCGCCCCAGCGAGATCGCCGTGCTGTACCGGACCAACGCGCAGTCCGAGGCGTTCGAGCAGGCGCTCGCGCACCAGGGGATCGGCTACGTGCTGCGCGGCGGGGAGCGGTTCTTCCAGCGCAAGGAGGTCCGGGACGCGATCGTGCGGCTGCGCGGCGCCGCGGTGGCGGCCGAGGCCGACGTGCCGATGGCCGAGACCGTGCGGGACGCGCTGCGCTCGGCGGGCTGGACGGACGAGCCGCCCGCGGCCCGCGGCGCCTCGCGCGAGCGCTGGGACACGCTGCACGCGCTGGTGACCCTCGCGGACGACCTGGCCGCGGCGGCGGAGCGGGCGGGGACCCGCGCGACGGTCCAGGACCTCATCGCCGACCTCGACGAGCGCGCCGCCGCCCAGCACGCCCCGACCGTCGAGGGCGTCACGCTCGCGTCGCTGCACGCCGCCAAGGGCCTGGAGTGGGACGCGGTGTTCCTCGCGGGGCTGAGCGAGGGCCTGGTGCCGTGGGCGTCCGCCGACACCGCCGCCGACCTCGCGGAGGAGCGGCGGCTGCTCTACGTCGGCATCACCCGCGCCCGGCAGCACCTCGAGCTCTCGTACGGCCGGTCCCGCACCCCGGGCGGTCGGGCGACCCGGCGGCGCTCGCGGTTCCTCGACGGCCTGTGGCCGCAGGAGGGGCGCGCGCGGTTCGGCGACGGGCGGCCCCGCGCCGTCCCGCGCCTGACCGGGGAGGTCGACGCCGAGCTGCTCGCCGCCCTGCACGCCTGGCGGGCCGACCTGGCGCGGGCGACGGCGAAGCCGGCGTACACCGTCCTCGGGGACGCGACGCTGTCCGCCATCGCGGAGCTGCGCCCGGCGAGCGTCCCGGAGCTGGCGCGCGTCCAGGGGATCGGCCCGGCCAAGATCGACCGGTACGGGCCCGACCTGCTGGCCATCGTGGCCGGTCGCCGGCCCGCGGCGGACGAGGCGGCGGCGGCCGGCTGATCGGCCGATCGGGGGACCCGGGGGAACTCGGGAAAAAACTCTCGGTAAATCGGTTGTGCGGCCCGCGAGGGCCCCTCTACGGTGAACGAGTCCTGCTGGAAGGCCGTGCTGCGCGAAGCGGCGGCGGCCCGATGACGAGAAGGAGGTGTGGTGCTGTGAAGAACAACTTCGACGAGTTCGGCGTCGGCGCGATCGCGCTGCCGTTCCTGGCACCCACCTCCGGCGAGTACCAGGGGACCGCTGTGTCCCCCGCCGCCCCGGGCACGGGCATCCGTGGCTTCGGCGGCACCGGTCTCCGGCTGCGTGCGCGCGATCTCTCGTCCCGCTCCGACTCCGTCCCAGGAGGACCGGTCATCTGAGTCGATGACCAGCCCGTCCAGGCCGCGGAGTCCACCGGATTCCGCGGCCTTCGTCTTCCCCGGCACCTGCAGGGGGGCGAGGCAGCTGCGGATCCACCGCCACCTCGCTCAACCCGCAAGTCATTCAGGAGGACATCGTGCGGCTCACGACGCTGCTCGACACGGTCAACCAGGGCGGATCCGGTCCCTGGCCGCCCGCCTCGACGCCCGCCGTCACCGATGTGCAGTTCGACGCCCTGGTCGCCGGCCTCATCCCGTGCCGGTCCAACGACCCCGAGCTCTGGTTCGCCGAGCGGACCGCCGAGGTCGAGCAGGCCAAGGCGCTCTGCCGCACCTGCCCGCTGCTCGAGGGCTGCCTCGCCGGCGCCGTCGAGCGGCAGGAGCCCTGGGGCGTGTGGGGCGGCGAGGTGTTCGTCGGCGGCCAGGTCGTGGCGGTCAAGCGCGGCCGCGGCCGGCCCCGCAAGGACGCCAGCCCGGCGGCCTGACCCACGGCCCGCACCAGCGGCCCGACCCGCGCGGGTTCCGGGGTCTCCCGGGGCCCGCGCCTCACCCGCCCAGGGCGGCGCACCCGCACTCGGGGTGCGCCCCCCACCGGCGCAACCGGGGCGCGACGGACGGCACGGGGATCTCGTACTGCGCCCCCAGCGTCCGCGGCGTCCCGCCGTCCAGGTGCGCCAGCACCTCCGCCGCGGCCAGCCCGCCGGTGACCGCGGCGAGCGCGGCCGGGGGCTCGGCGGCGGCACGGGGCCGGGGCCCCGCGAGCTGCGCGAGCACGACCGGCCACGTCGGGTCCGCGGCCGCCCGGTGCAGGTCGAGGCAGCGCAGGCAGGGGAGCGGGTCGGACCCCGCCGCGGCGGGCCGGACGAACGGGCCGACCAGGGCGTCGGCCTCGCGCGTCACGACGGGCAGGTGCGGCAGGTCCGCACCCAGGAGGGTCAGCGCCGTCGCGGGGTCGGGCACGTCGGTGGCCACCGTGACCACCACGTCGGGCGGGTCGGCGAGCAGACCGGCGGGACCCGGCGCGGTCCGGACGCGGGCCCCCGGGGACGCCCCGCGGAGCGTCTCCGCGACGGCGGCCGCGCGGTCGGGCGTGCGCGCGCGAGCGCCAGCCCCGGCCCCGGCGGCACCGCCGCGACCGCGCCCGGCGAGGGCCGGGTGCCCGGGTGCCGCCGCCCGGGGATCCACCAGGACCAGCGTCCCCACGCCGGCGAGCGCGAGCGTGCCGGCCACCGCCGTCCCGGCGCGGCCGAGCCCGAGGACCGCGACGGTCGAGCGCGCGCGCCGTCGGACGGCCCCGACCCCGTCGCCGTCCTCGCGGGCGAGGCCGTGCGCCAGGGCCTCCGGCCGCAGGTCGGGCCGCACCGGCCGCGGTCGCGCCCCCGCCGGGCGCAGCAGTCCCGCGGCGCCGAGCGCGTCGAGCGCCGCCGCGGGGAGCGCGTCGTCGACGCGGCGGTCACCCGCGCGGAGCAGGCGATCCGCCCGCTCGGGGGTCAGGCCCGCGACCCGGACCGCCCACCGCGGGTCGAGGCCCACCTGGACCTCGTCGGCCGCGCGCCGCAGCACGCGGAGTCCCTGCCGGAGCTGCACGGTGCCCCACCCCCGTCCCGTCGAGTGCCACCACCGTGGCACCCCGGGCGGGGGCGGACGCCGTCGTCCACAGGTCGGGTCTGCTCAGGCCTTGCCGAGGATCCGGTTCAGCCTGGTGCTGCACACCGGGCAGGTGGCCTTGGCCATGCGGCGACCCGACTCGGAGACGACGACCTCACCCTCGGCCTGGCGCTTCTCCTTGCACTTCACGCAGTAGAACTCGCCGGCGTAGGTCTCGGCCATGTCTGTCTCCTCGCATCGGTTCGGCGGCGCCGCGTCCCGGCGCCCGGGCCAGTATCCACGCCGTGCGGCGGTCGCGGGAGGGTTCCACCCGCCCGTCGTGCGGCAGTTGCCCCAGATCAGGGCCCTGAACCGCTACGGTGCTGGACGTGCAGCCGTCGCGGGAGCACCCCCGGAGGCCGGTCGACCCGGTGCGCTCGGCCGCGCCCGGAGCGGCGGCCGCGGCCGCCGCCCCGCGCCCCGCCTCCGCCGCCCACGCCGCGAG
>NZ_JBYTEP010000105.1:0-5215 GCF_058792015.1 Cellulomonas sp. EB106-03-03-XG116 | reverse complement strand
ACGGCCTTCGTCGGCAGCGTCAGATGTGGAGAAGAGACAGGCCCCGACGCGTCCGCCGCCCCCGGTACGGCGCCCGGCTCGCCCGCCGGCGCCGTCCGCCACCTGAACGCCGTCCCCGACGCACCCGGCCGCGCCCGCGAGGACGCCGCGGCTGCCGCCCCGCGGCGAGCCGCGGACGCCCCGTCCGGCGCGGCCACCGCCTCGGGCGCCCGCGCCGCCCGCCCGCCGCGCCCGGCCACGCCGACCTCCGTCATCGACGCCGCCCTGCGGGCCGACGCGGCCGAGGTGACCCGCCTGCTCGCGCTGCCCCCCGGCGGCGACCTGGTCCGCTGGTGGTCCGACCTGGTCGCGCCCGCGCGGGCCGGCATCGCGGCGCGCACCGTCCTGGCCCGCCCGGGCGACGAGCCCGACGCGCTGGTGTCCGCCGCGGCGCTGGCGGTCCTGCGCGACCGTTCGGGGCGGGTCCCGCGGCACCCGTCGCGCCGGCGGATCGTCCTGCTGCTCGCCGCGCCGGGTGAACCTCGGCCGCTGTCGCTGCACGTGCTCGCGGGCGCGCTGGCCGACGCGGGCGTCGACGCGCGCGTGGTCGCGGGGCCCACGGGCCGGCACCGGCTGCTCGAGATCGCGGCGATGACGTCGCCGTCGGCGGTGGTGCTGCTGAGCGAGCAGACGGCCCCCGACCTGGGCCTCGTCGGCGCGGTGGCGGAGGCGAACGCCGCGCTGCCGGTGTTCGTGATGGTGCCGGACGAGGCCGCCGGGGAGGTCCCGCTCGGCCGCCAGGTGCACCGCGTGCGGACGGTTCCGGGCCTGGTCCACGAGGTGCTGGCCGTCTCCGCCTGACACCTGGGTTCTTCCTGGACGCTAACGTCGGCCCCGATCCGGCCGATACAGGAAGGAAGCCGGATCCGCCAGGGTCCTGGCACAGGCGGAAGGCGGAGGTCGATGGCGGGCGTCGTGGTGTGCCACGGATCGACGGCGGTGCGCGAGCGCATCGTCCTGACGGCACTCGGTGTGCCCGCGCTGGCCCCGGTGCGCGCGGCGGCGTCCGTGGACGAGCTGGTCACGCTGGCGCGGCGGGTGCCGCCGACCATCGTGCTGCTCGACGCGCACCTGCCGACCCCGGGCCCCGTGGAGGCGATCCGGCGGCTGCGCGCGGTGCCGTCGCAGTCGACGGTCGTGATGCTGGCGGTGCCCGGCGACGAGATCGCGCTGGACCGGGCGATCGCGCTCGGCGCCCGCGGCTACCTGGCCCCCGACGTCGGCCGCGCGGAGCTCGCCGCGGTGGCGGCGCACATCCTGGCGAGCCCGGGCATCCCCGGCGCGCCCGGCGCGGTGCCGCACGACGGCCTGGCCGCCGCGCACGCCCACGGCGCCGTCGCGAGCGCGCCGACCCCGGTCGTCGCCCGGGTGGAGCTGCCCGCGCAGTCCACCGGCCGCGACGAGGTCTCGCTGACCAAGCGCGAGGTCGAGGTGCTGGTCGGCATGAGCAACGGCCGGTCGAACGCGCAGATCGGCCAGGAGCTGTTCCTGTCCGAGGACACCATCAAGACCCACGCCCGCCGGCTGTTCCGCAAGCTCGGCGCCGCCGACCGCGCGCAGGCCGTGGCCATCGGGCTGCGCAAGGGCCTCATCCGCTGACGCCCGGCGCGGACCCCGCGCGCCCCGGACGTCGCGCAGGTCACCCCGGGCGACGGCCGGGAGCTCCGACGGGCGGCCGTATCATCGGGGGATGACCGACCTGGGCACCCCTGGATCCGCCGCTCCCGCCGACCCGTTCGGCTTCATCGGTCTCACCTACGACGACGTCCTGCTGCTCCCGGGCGAGACGGACGTCATCCCGAGCGAGGTCGACACCACGACCCGGCTCACGCGTGAGATCTCCCTGTCGATCCCGCTCGTGTCCGCCGCGATGGACACGGTCACCGAGTCGCGCATGGCCATCGCCCTCGCGCGCCAGGGCGGCATCGGCGTGCTGCACCGCAACCTGTCCATCGAGGCGCAGGCCCACCAGGTCGACCTGGTGAAGCGCTCCGAGTCCGGCATGGTGTCCGACCCCGTGACCGTGGGCCCCGACGCGACGCTGGCCGAGCTCGACGCGCTCTGCGCCAAGTACCGCGTGTCCGGCCTGCCGGTCGTGGACGACGACCGCCGCCTGCTGGGCATCATCACGAACCGGGACCTGCGGTTCGTGCCGCCGGCCGAGTTCACCACCCGCCGGGTGCGCGACACGATGACGTCGATGCCGCTGGTCACCGGCCCCGTCGGCATCTCGAACGACGACGCCGCGGCGCTGCTCGGCAAGCACAAGGTCGAGAAGCTGCCGCTGGTCGACGCGGACGGCCGCCTGCAGGGCCTCATCACCGTGAAGGACTTCGTGAAGTCCGAGCAGTACCCGCTGGCCACGAAGGACGCGAGCGGCCGCCTGGTCGTCGCCGCGGCCGTCGGCTTCTTCGGGGACGCCTGGGACCGCGTGTCCGCGCTCGTCGAGGCCGGGGTGGACGCGCTGGTCGTGGACACCGCGAACGGCCACGCCCGGCTCATGCTCGACATGGTCCGCCGCATCAAGTCCGACCCGGGCACGAGGCACGTCCAGGTCATCGGCGGCAACATCGCGACCCGCGAGGGCGCGCAGGCGCTGGTCGACGCGGGCGTGGACGCGGTCAAGGTCGGCGTCGGCCCGGGCTCGATCTGCACCACCCGCGTCGTCGCCGGCGTGGGCGTGCCGCAGGTCACCGCGGTGTACGAGGCGTCGCTGGCCGCGAAGCCCGCGGGCGTCCCGGTCATCGCGGACGGCGGCCTGCAGTACTCCGGCGACATCGCGAAGGCCCTCGTGGCCGGCGCGGACAGCGTCATGGTCGGCGGGCTCATCGCCGGCTGCGACGAGTCGCCGGGCGACCTGGTGTTCGTCAACGGCAAGCAGTTCAAGCGCTACCGCGGCATGGCGTCGCTGGGCGCGATGCAGAGCCGCGGCGACCGCCGGTCGTACTCGAAGGACCGGTACTTCCAGGGCGACCTGACCGACGACGAGATCATCACCGAGGGCATCGAGGGCCAGGTCCCGTACCGCGGCCCGCTCGCGGCGGTGGCGCACCAGCTGGTCGGCGGCCTGCACCAGTCGATGTTCTACGTCGGCGCGCGCACGATCCCGCAGCTGCAGCAGCGGGGCAAGTTCGTCCGGATCACGCCGGCGGGGCTGAAGGAGTCGCACCCGCACGACGTGCAGATGATCTCGGAGTCGCCGAACTACACGGTGCGCTGACACACGCAGAAGGGGCCGGGTGCGGATCGCACCCGGCCCCTTCCGCGTCCCGCGGGGTCAGTCCCGGAACGTCTCGATCTGCGCGCCCAGCTCGACGAGCCGCTCCTGCAGGCCCTCGTAGCCGCGGGCGATGATGTCGACGTTGCGCAGCACGCTCTCGCCCTTCGCCGCCAGCATCGCCAGCAGGATGACGACCGCGGGGCGGAGCGCCGGCGGGCAGGACACCTCGGCGCCCGACCAGCGGGTCGGGCCGGACACCTGCAGCCGGTGCGCGTCGAGCAGCCGCACGTCCGCACCGAGCCGGGTGAGGTCGGTCAGGTGGATCGCCCGGCCCTCGTAGACCCAGTCGTGCACCAGCGTCGACCCGGTCGCGCACGCGGCGATGACCGCGAAGAACGGCAGGTTGTCGATGTTGAGGCCCGGGAACGGCATCGGGTGGATCTTGTCGAGCGGCGCGCGCAGCTCGCTCGGGTGCACCGTGATGTCGACCAGCCGGGTGCGGCCGTTGTGCGCGGTGTACTCCTCGGACAGCGTGTAGCGCTGGCCCATCTCGGACAGGGTCGCGAGCTCGATCTCCATGAACTCGATCGGCACCCGGCCGACGGTGATCTCGGAGCCGGTGACGATGCCGGCGGTGAGCAGGCTCATCGCCTCGACCGGGTCCTCGGACACCGCGTACTCCACGTCGGCGTCGATGTCGGCCTTGCCGTGCACGCGCAGCGTCGTCGTGCCGATGCCCTCGACCCGCACGCCCAGCAGCTCCAGGTAGAAGCACAGGTCCTGGACCATGTAGTTCGGGCTGGCGTTGCGGATGGTGGTGACGCCCGGGCGCCGGGCGGCGGCCATCAGCGCGTTCTCGGTGACCGTGTCGCCGCGCTCGGTGAGCACGATCGACAGGTTGTCCGTGCCGGGGTCGGTGACGCGGGCGAGGTAGCGGCCGCCACTCGCGGTGACGGACAGGCCGAACGGGCGCAGCGCGATCATGTGCGGCTCGACGGTGCGGGAGCCGAGGTCGCAGCCGCCCGCGTAGGGGAGCCGGAACTCCTCCTGCTGCCCGAGGAGCGGGCCGAAGAACATGATGATCGACCGGGTGCGGCGGGCGGCGTCGACGTCGATGGCCTCGAGGTCGAGGTCCTTCGGCACGACGATCTCGAGGTCGCGGCCGTCGGCGGACCAGGTGGCGCGGACGCCGACGGACCGCAGCACGTCGACGATCCGGTCGACCTCGACGATCCGCGCGACGTTCTTGAGCCGCGTGGTGCCGCGGTTGAGCAGCGAGGCGCACAGCAGGGCGACCGCGCCGTTCTTGGACGTGTTCACGTCGAGCCGGCCGGACAGCTGCGCGCCGCCCCGCACCCGGAGGTGGGTGTGCTGCGGCCCGCCGAGCGTGACGATCGGGGAGTCGAGCGCGGCGCCGATCCGGGTCAGCATGTCGAGGCTGAGGTTCTGCGCACCCTGCTCGATGCGGTGCACGGCGGACTGGCTGGTGCCGAGGAGCTCGGCGAGCTGGGTCTGCGTCAGGCCGCGGTGGCGGCGCGCGGACCGGACCAGCGAGCCCACGTGGGCCAGCTGCTCGGGGAGGGTGGGGGTGACGACGGGGATGGACGAGGTCACCGTGGGGACGGCTCCGGTCGTCGGGTTGGTCAGGGTCACGACGACGACGTTAACTCATGGATGAGATATCGGCGCGGCGTCGGTTGGGGAGATCGTGTGCGCACGCGGCCGGCGAGCAGATCCCGACCTCATGGCTGGCGTTGCGCGCGGAGCGACGGCGCAGGTCAGGCGATCAGGGTGTCCTGGATCGGGCGGCCGGCGAACCGGCGGTCCCGGGCCGGGTCGTGCCGGATGGCGACCGGCTCCGGCGTCACGCGGACGGGAAGCGCGGGCTGGGTGGCGATCCGCCCGGTGACCCGGGCCTGTCTCTTCTCCACATCTGACGCTTCCGACGAAGGCCGT
>NZ_JBYTEP010000104.1:3512-5345 GCF_058792015.1 Cellulomonas sp. EB106-03-03-XG116 | reverse complement strand
TCCCGACCCCGTCGGGTGGCTTCTTTAGCAGCCGAATTGACTGATCTCCGCTCGCCAGCGGGTGGGGGTCGTTTCGTGTGTCGGTGGACTGCCGCTTTAGGGTGGTGGTTGCCAATGAGACATCTACGGAGAGTTTGATTCTGGCTCAGGACGAACGCTGGCGGCGTGCTTAACACATGCAAGTCGAACGGTGAAGCCCAGCTTGCTGGGTGGATCAGTGGCGAACGGGTGAGTAACACGTGAGTAACCTGCCCCTGACTCTGGGATAAGCCTTGGAAACGAGGTCTAATACCGGATACGTGACGCTCAGGCATCTGATGCGTCTGGAAAGATTTATCGGTCAGGGATGGACTCGCGGCCTATCAGCTTGTTGGTGGGGTAACGGCCTACCAAGGCGACGACGGGTAGCCGGCCTGAGAGGGCGACCGGCCACACTGGGACTGAGACACGGCCCAGACTCCTACGGGAGGCAGCAGTGGGGAATATTGCACAATGGGCGCAAGCCTGATGCAGCGACGCCGCGTGAGGGATGAAGGCCTTCGGGTTGTAAACCTCTTTCAGCAGGGAAGAAGCGCAAGTGACGGTACCTGCAGAAGAAGCGCCGGCTAACTACGTGCCAGCAGCCGCGGTAATACGTAGGGCGCAAGCGTTGTCCGGAATTATTGGGCGTAAAGAGCTCGTAGGCGGTTTGTCGCGTCTGCTGTGAAAACTCGAGGCTCAACCTCGGGCTTGCAGTGGGTACGGGCAGACTAGAGTGCGGTAGGGGAGACTGGAATTCCTGGTGTAGCGGTGGAATGCGCAGATATCAGGAGGAACACCGATGGCGAAGGCAGGTCTCTGGGCCGCAACTGACGCTGAGGAGCGAAAGCATGGGGAGCGAACAGGATTAGATACCCTGGTAGTCCATGCCGTAAACGTTGGGCACTAGGTGTGGGGCTCATTCCACGAGTTCCGTGCCGCAGCAAACGCATTAAGTGCCCCGCCTGGGGAGTACGGCCGCAAGGCTAAAACTCAAAGAAATTGACGGGGGCCCGCACAAGCGGCGGAGCATGCGGATTAATTCGATGCAACGCGAAGAACCTTACCAAGGCTTGACATACACCGGAAACTTCCAGAGATGGTTGCCCCGCAAGGTCGGTGTACAGGTGGTGCATGGTTGTCGTCAGCTCGTGTCGTGAGATGTTGGGTTAAGTCCCGCAACGAGCGCAACCCTCGTCCTATGTTGCCAGCGGGTCATGCCGGGGACTCATAGGAGACTGCCGGGGTCAACTCGGAGGAAGGTGGGGATGACGTCAAATCATCATGCCCCTTATGTCTTGGGCTTCACGCATGCTACAATGGCCGGTACAAAGGGCTGCGATACCGCGAGGTGGAGCGAATCCCAAAAAGCCGGTCTCAGTTCGGATTGGGGTCTGCAACTCGACCCCATGAAGTCGGAGTCGCTAGTAATCGCAGATCAGCAACGCTGCGGTGAATACGTTCCCGGGCCTTGTACACACCGCCCGTCAAGTCACGAAAGTCGGTAACACCCGAAGCCGGTGGCCCAACTGTTCGCAGGGGGAGCCGTCGAAGGTGGGACTGGCGATTGGGACTAAGTCGTAACAAGGTAGCCGTACCGGAAGGTGCGGCTGGATCACCTCCTTTCTAAGGAGCTTCTGACGCACTCGCGCCATGCGTGGGTGTGTGCAGAGACCAGGCCCGAGCCGTACGCGTTCGGGGTGGTGCTCAAGGGTGGAACATCAACTACGGCGGCCATCATCGGTCGGCATCGCGCCAGTACACCTCGACTTGTCGGGGACGGAACGCGCACAGCCGGCAGAGGGTGGTCGCCCA
>NZ_JBYTEP010000104.1:0-3417 GCF_058792015.1 Cellulomonas sp. EB106-03-03-XG116 | reverse complement strand
GTGCACGACTCGGGGATCGTTCGTTGTTTGAGAACTGCACAGTGGACGCGAGCATCTTTAAGTATGTTTTTGTGGTCAAGTTTTTAAGGGCACAGGGTGGATGCCTTGGCACTAGGAGCCGAAGAAGGACGTCGTAGCCTGCGATAAGCCTCGGGGAGTTGGCAAACGAACCGTGATCCGAGGATGTCCGAATGGGGAAACCCCGCGCGAGTCATGTCGCGTGACCCGCACCTGAATATATAGGGTGTGTGGAGGGAACGCCGGGAAGTGAAACATCTCAGTACCGGCAGGAAGAGATATTCCGTGAGTAGTGGCGAGCGAAAGCGGATCAGGCCAAACCGTGTGCGTGTGATAGCCGGCAGGCGTTGCGCATGCGGGGTTGTGGGACCCTTCAGCTGGTTCTGCCGAACCAGCAGGGAGTCAGAAAGTCTCGTGATAGTCGAAGGGCATTGAAAGGCCCGGCACAGAGGGTGGTACCCCCGTAGACGAAATCACGTGGCCTCCCGAGGGGGATCCCAAGTAGCACGGGGCCCGAGAAATCCCGTGTGAATCTGGCAAGACCACTTGCTAAGCCTAAATACTACCTAGTGACCGATAGCGGACAAGTACCGTGAGGGAAAGGTGAAAAGTACCCCGGGAGGGGAGTGAAATAGTACCTGAAACCGTGTGCCTACAATCCGTCGGAGCCTCCCTAGCAGGGGTGACGGCGTGCCTTTTGAAGAATGAGCCTGCGAGTTAGTGGTACGTGGCGAGGTTAACCCGTGTGGGGAAGCCGTAGCGAAAGCGAGTCCGAATAGGGCGACCGTAGTCGCGTGCTCTAGACCCGAAGCGAAGTGATCTAGCCATGGGCAGGTTGAAGCGCGGGTAAGACCGCGTGGAGGACCGAACCCACCTGGGTTGAAAACCGGGGGGATGACCTGTGGTTAGGGGTGAAAGGCCAATCAAACTTCGTGATAGCTGGTTCTCCCCGAAATGCATTTAGGTGCAGCCTCGCGTGTTTCTTGCCGGAGGTAGAGCTACTGGATAGCCGATGGGCCCCACAAGGTTACTGACGTTAGCCAAACTCCGAATGCCGGTAAGTGAGAGCGCGGGAGTGAGACTGCGGGGGATAAGCTCCGTAGTCGAGAGGGAAACAGCCCAGACCACCAGCTAAGGCCCCTAAGCGTATGCTAAGTGGGAAAGGATGTGGAGTTGCACAGACAACCAGGAGGTTGGCTTAGAAGCAGCCACCCTTGAAAGAGTGCGTAATAGCTCACTGGTCAAGTGATTCCGCGCCGACAATGTAGCGGGGCTCAAGTATACCGCCGAAGCTGTGGCATTCACACATTGCGCTAAGCCTTCGTGGTTCAGGCGTGTGGATGGGTAGGGGAGCGTCGTGTGGCGGGTGAAGCTGCGGGGTGACCCAGTGGTGGACGCTACACGAGTGAGAATGCAGGCATGAGTAGCGAATGACGGGTGAGAAACCCGTCCGCCGAATGACCAAGGGTTCCAGGGCCAGGCTAATCCGCCCTGGGTAAGTCGGGACCTAAGGCGAGGCCGACAGGCGTAGTCGATGGACAACGGGTTGATATTCCCGTACCGGCGAAGAACCGCCCATACCGAGCCCGGTGATGCTAAACGTCCGAAGTGTGGCACCGACTCCTTCGGGAGTCACCGCCTCATGGAGCACGTGACCCGAACCGGTAGTAGGTAAGCGTATTAACAGGAGTGACGCAGGAAGGTAGCCCGGCGTGGCGATGGTAGTCCACGTCCAAGGTCGTAGGGCGAGTGGTAGGCAAATCCGCCACTCATCAAGCCTGAGAGCCGATGGTGACAGCGTATGCTGGAAGAGGGTGATCCTATGCTGCCAAGAAAAGCTTCGACGCGAGGTTCTAGCCGCCCGTACCCTAAACCGACTCAGGTGGTCAGGTAGAGAATACCAAGGCGATCGAGATAATCGTGGTTAAGGAACTCGGCAAAATGCCCCCGTAACTTCGGGAGAAGGGGGGCCTGAAGCGTGTACCGGCTTGCCCGGGAAGCGTGGAGGGCCGCAGAGACCAGGGAGAAGCGACTGTTTACTAAAAACACAGGTCCGTGCGAAGTCGCAAGACGATGTATACGGACTGACGCCTGCCCGGTGCTGGAAGGTTAAGAGGACGGGTCAGCCGCAAGGCGAAGCTCAGAATTTAAGCCCCAGTAAACGGCGGTGGTAACTATAACCATCCTAAGGTAGCGAAATTCCTTGTCGGGTAAGTTCCGACCTGCACGAATGGCGTAACGACTTCTCCGCTGTCTCAACCGCGAACTCGGCGAAATTGCACTACGAGTAAAGATGCTCGTTACGCGCAGCAGGACGGAAAGACCCCGGGACCTTTACTATAGCTTGGTATTGGTGTTCGGTGCGGCTTGTGTAGGATAGGTGGGAGACTGTGAAGCCGGCACGCCAGTGTCGGTGGAGTCAACGTTGAAATACCACTCTGGTCGCTCTGGACATCTAACCTCGGTCCGTGATCCGGATCAGGGACAGTGCCTGGTGGGTAGTTTAACTGGGGCGGTTGCCTCCTAAAATGTAACGGAGGCGCTCAAAGGTTCCCTCAGCCTGGTTGGCAATCAGGTGGCGAGTGCAAGTGCACAAGGGAGCTTGACTGTGAGACTGACAGGTCGAGCAGGGACGAAAGTCGGAACTAGTGATCCGGCGGTGGCTTGTGGAAGCGCCGTCGCTCAACGGATAAAAGGTACCCCGGGGATAACAGGCTGATCTTGCCCAAGAGTCCATATCGACGGCATGGTTTGGCACCTCGATGTCGGCTCGTCGCATCCTGGGGCTGGAGTAGGTCCCAAGGGTTGGGCTGTTCGCCCATTAAAGCGGTACGCGAGCTGGGTTTAGAACGTCGTGAGACAGTTCGGTCCCTATCCGCTGCGCGCGCAGGAAACTTGAGAAGGGCTGTCCCTAGTACGAGAGGACCGGGACGGACGAACCTCTGGTGTGCCAGTTGTTCCGCCAGGAGCACGGCTGGTTGGCTACGTTCGGAAGGGATAACCGCTGAAAGCATCTAAGCGGGAAGCCTGCTTCAAGATGAGGTTTCCACGGGGCTCGTCCCCGAGAGGCTCCCGGCTAGACCACCGGGTAGATAGGCCGGATGTGGAAGGCAGGACTAACGACTGCCGCAGCTGACCGGTACTAATAAGCCGACAACTTCACCACTCGTACTTTTGCTACGCGTCCACTGTGCGGTTCCCGAACCACGAACACGCACCCCTTGCAGTTCAGGGGTGTCCCGTGTTTGACTGTTCGACAGAGTTACGGCGGTCATAGCGAAGGGGAAACGCCCGGTCCCATTCCGAACCCGGAAGCTAAGCCCTTCAGCGCCGATGGTACTGCACTCGCCAGGGTGTGGGAGAGTAGGACGCCGCCGGACATCATTTCAGAAAGAGCCA
>NZ_JBYTEP010000103.1:0-5390 GCF_058792015.1 Cellulomonas sp. EB106-03-03-XG116 | reverse complement strand
GGCCTTCGTCGGCAGCGTCAGGTGTGTAGAAGAAACAGGCGCGGCACCCGCGGCCGCGCCGGCGGCGGGATCGGCGGCAGAGCGCGGGTCGGTGGTCGCGGTGCTCATCGGGCGCCCTCCCCGGGGGCCGGGGCGGCGGTGCCGGAGACCCCGGCGGTGGTGACGAGAGCCGACTCCGCGGCGCCGAGGCGGGCGACGGCGGCGCCGGCGCGGGGCGCCTCGTCCGGGTCGGCGGCGGGCCGGTCGGTGCCGCCGCGGTCGGCCGCAGCCCGCTCGGCGGCGGGCAGCGGCGCGGACCGCACGGTGACCACCTCGTGGGCGAGCGCGATCAGCGACGGCCGGTGCGCGACGAGCAGCACGGTCCGCCCGGCGGCCTCCAGCGCCCGGACCGTCGCCAGCACGACGCGCTCGCCGGCGGCGTCGAGGTGCGCGGTGGGCTCGTCGAGGACGACCAGCGGGGCGTCCGACAGCAGCGCCCGGGTGAGCGCCACCCGCTGCCGCTGGCCGACGCTGAGGCCGGCGCCGCCGCGGCCGAGGTCGGTGTCCCAGCCGTCGGGCAGGTCCGCGACCACCGCGTCGAGCCCGGTGAGGGCCGCGGCCTCGTCGCGGCGGGCCCGCGCGGCGGCGTCGAGCTCGGCGTCCTCGGCGCCGGACACGAGCCGGCCGACGGATGCCGGGTCGAGCACGGGCCGCTGCGGCAGCCAGGCGACCTGCGGCCAGTAGGTGGTGGGGTCGACGTCGGCGAGCGGCACGACGCGGCCGTCGGCGCCGACGAGCTCGACGGTGCCGGCGTCCGGCCGGAGCAGGCCGAGCAGCACGTCGACGGTGGTGGACTTGCCGGCGCCGCTCGGGCCGGTGACGGCGACGGTGCGGCCGGGCGCCAGCTCGAGGTCCAGGCCGGCGGGCGCGAGCAGGTCGCGACCCGGGGCGCGGACGGTGACGCCGCGCAGCCGCACGGTCGCGCCGCGCAGGTCGGGGGCCGGGGCGGTGCCCGCGGCGGGGACCGGGGTCTCGAGGACCCGGAACACCTGGTCGGCCGCGGCGACGCCGTCGGTGGAGGCGTGGAACTGCGCGCCGACCTGGCGCAGCGGGAGGTACACCTCGGGGGCGAGGACCAGCACGGCGAGCCCGGTCGTCAGGTCGAGGTGCCCGTAGACCAGCCGCAGGCCGATGCCGACGGCGACCAGGGCGACGGCCAGGGTGGTGAGGAGCTCCAGCACCATGCCGGAGAGGAACGCGACCCGCAGGGTGCCCATCGTGGCGCGCCGGTGCGCGTCGCCGAGCGCCTGCACCCGCTTCGCGGGGCCGCGCTCCCGCCCGAACGCGCGCAGGGTGGTCAGCCCGGCGACGAGGTCGAGCACCTGGGAGCCGAGGCGCTGCATCACCCGGAGGCTGCGCTCGGAGCGGCCCTGGGTCAGGTGCCCGATGAGGACCATGAAGATCGGCACCAGGGGGATCGTCCCCGCCGCGATGGCGGCGGACACCCAGTCGAGGTCGAGGATCACGACCAGGACCGCGGGGGTGACGGTGGCCGACAGCACGAGCTGCGGCAGGTACTTCACGAAGTAGGGCTCGAGGGCGTCGAGCCCGCGGGTCGCCAGCGTGACGACGCGCGCGCCCTCGCCCTCGGCCAGCCAGCGCGGGCCGAGGGCGGCGGCGCGGGCGACGACCTGCTCGCGCAGCTCGGCGACCGCGCGGGTCGCCGCCCGGTGCGCGTACCGCTCCTGCACGCCGACGGCGAGGGCCCGCGCCGCGACGACGGCGGCCAGCCACCCGACCCGCGGCAGCAGGTCGGGCAGCGTGGCCCCGTCGTGCGCGGCGGCGGCGAGCACCTGCGCGAGCAGGATCGCCTGGGCGATCACCAGGCCGGCCGTGACCAGCCCGAGGGCGACGGTCAGGGCCAGGTACCCCCGGGCGGCGCGGGCGTACCGGAGCAGGCGCGGGTCGAGCGGCTTCACGCGGTCGATCGTCCCTCAGGCGCGGGTCGAGCCGTCGGGGGAGGTGCCCCCGTGGCCGGTGGACGCGCCGGTCGTCGGCAGCACCGCGGCGAACGTCAGCCCGGTGTGCTCCGGGATGTGCTCGGCCGAGATGCGCTTGCGGAACACCCAGTACGTCCAGCCCTGGTAGAGCAGGACGACCGGGGTGAGGATCACGGCCACCCAGGTCATGATCGTCAGCGTGTAGTCCGTCGAGGACGCGTTCCAGATGGTCAGCGAGTTCGCCGGGTCGAACGCCGGCATGACGTCCGGGTACATCGAGCCGAAGATCAGCACGACGGCCGCGACGATGACGACGGCGGACCAGACGAACGCCCAGCCCTCGCGGCGCGCGCGGGTCGTGACGACGACGGCGACGAGGGCGGCCGCCGCGACGGCCACGACGGCCCAGGTCCAGGCCACCGAGTAGGCCACCTGCGCCCAGATCGCCCAGGCCGCCGTGACGACGAGCGTGATCGGGGCGAGCCTCGCGGCCAGCGCGCCGGACCGCTCGCGCATCTCGCCCGACGTCTTGAGCGCCAGGAACACGGCGCCGTGGGTGAGGAACAGCAGCATCGTCACCGCGCCGCCGAGGAGGCAGAACGGGGTGAGCAGCGCCCAGAACCCGCCGACGTACTGGTGGTTCGCGTCCAGCTCGACGCCGCGCACCAGGTTGGCGAACGCGCAGCCCCAGAGGAACGCCGGGAGGTAGGAGCCGAGCATGATGCCCCGGTCCGCCCACCGTCGCCACTGGTCGGTGTTGATCTTGCCGCGCCACTCGAACGACACGATCCGGAAGATCAGGCCGACCAGGATGAGCAGCAGCGGCAGGTAGAAGCCGGAGAACAGGGTCGCGTACCACTCGGGGAACGCGGCGAACGTCGCGCCGCCGGCGGTGAGCAGCCACACCTCGTTGCCGTCCCACACCGGGCCGATGGTGTTGATCATGACCCGGCGGTCCTTGTCCTTGCGGCCGAGGAACGGCAGCAGCATGCCGACGCCGAAGTCGAAGCCCTCGAGCACGAGGTAGCCGGTCCAGAGGACCGCGATCAGCAGGAACCAGATGACGGGGAGATCCATGACCGCCTCCTCTCAGTACGCGAACGACAGCGGGCGCTCGGCCGCGTCGGGGTCGCTCGGGTCGGGCTGGTTGTCGGGGTTGTCGGGCGAGTAGTCCTTCTCGGTGTCCGCGACGCCCTCGACGGCGTACCGCTTCATCAGGCGGAACCAGAACACCGCCAGCACGCCGTAGACGAGCGTGAACGCGACCATCGAGATGACCACGGTGGTCGGGCTGACCACCTCGGAGACACCGCGCTCGGTGAGCAGCCAGACGCCGTCGACGCCCCCCGGCGCCGGGTAGACCACCCAGGGCTGGCGGCCCATCTCGGTGAAGATCCAGCCGAACGACGAGGCCAGGAACGGGGTCGGGATGGCCCAGATCGCGATGCGGGCGAGCCACTTGCTGTCCGAGACCCGGCCCTTGCGCGTGAACCACAGCGCGGCGAGCGCGAGCGCCACGGAGCCGGCGGCGAGGCCGATCATCAGGCGGAACGCCCAGTAGGTGACGGTGAGGTCGGGGATGTAGTTGACGCCCTCGCCGTACTGCTCCTCGTAGCGCTCCTGCAGGTCGTTGACGCCCTCGATGCGCGACGTGAAGTCGTTGTTCGCGAGGAAGGAGGTCAGGCCCGGGATGCTGATGAGGTGCGCGACGCCGTCGCAGTTGTTCGTGAGGTCGCCGATCGCGAGGATCGAGAAGGCCGCGCCGTCCTCGGTCTCGCAGAGCGCCTCCGCCGCGGCCATCTTGGTGGGCTGCTGCTCGAACATGAGCTGGCCCTGCGCGTGGCCGGTGATGCCGAGGCCGACGCCCGAGATGAGCATGGTGAACACGCCGAGCATGACGGCGGGGCGGTAGACCGTGCGGGCCTTCTCGCTGTCGCCGTTGCGCACGAGCCGGACCATCCACCAGGCGGCGATGCCCGCGACGAAGGTGCCGGCGGTGAGGAACGCGGCGGTGACGGTGTGGGGGAACGCCGCCAGCAGCGTGCTGTTGGTGAGCACCGCGACGACGTCGGTCATCTCGGCGCGGCCGGTCTCGGTGTTGAAGGTGGTGCCGACCGGGTGCTGCATCCACGAGTTGGCGGCGAGGATGAAGTACGCGGAGAGGTTGGTCGCGATCGCGACCGCCCAGATCGACGCCAGGTGGATCTTCTTGGGGAGCTTGTCCCAGCCGAAGATCCACAGGCCGAGGAACGTGGACTCCACGAAGAAGGCGGCGAGGGCCTCCATGGCCAGCGGGGCGCCGAAGACGTCGCCGACGAACCGGGAGTACTCGGACCAGTTCATGCCGAACTGGAACTCCTGCACGATGCCGGTGGCCACGCCGATCGCGAAGTTGATCAGCATGAGCTTGCCGAAGAACTTGGTCAGGCGGAGCCAGGTCTCGTTGCCGGTGCGGACCCAGATGGTCTGCATGATCGCGACGAGCGGGGTGAGGCCGATCGTCAGCGGGACGAAGATGAAGTGGTAGACGGTGGTGACACCGAACTGCCAGCGTGCCAGGTCGAGGGCTTCCACGGGGGTGTCCGTCCAGGTGCTGAGGCGAGTGGTGGTGGGGGCGCGGCTGACTGGGGGAGGGTCGAACGGCCCAGGTCAGGGCCGCCCGTCGACGGTATTGCGCCCCGATTCACAAGCGTAGGACAAAGGTCCCGCGATCTGACGCGATGTCGTCTCGTTGTGACTGGTTTCACGAGCGTGACCTACCGCACGTCCGGCGGACCTCTGTGCGATACTGGCTCCGGTCTCCCGGGATCCACACACCCCGGGCGCCACCGTGCTCGCCGCACCAGCGCATCGCGCTGCCAGGCGCCGCCGGCCGGCCGACCCCGATCCAGGGGCTCGTGCCGCCAGGCAGGCGATGGCGCCGAACGCCTGTGCAGCGGCCGACACCGACGACTTCCGTCGCCGCGGATCCGCGAGCGACGACCGACGGCCCGAGGGCGCCGAGCGTGTGGCCGGCGTACCCGGGCGTGCAGGAGCACCGCGCGTGACGCTCGACAACACCTCGGACAGCACCACCACCGCAGCGCAGACGGGTGGTGACGCGCCGGCCGAGACCGCCGCGCCCGTCCGCAAGCGCACCACCCGGACCCGCGCCACGCGGGCCACCAAGGCCGCGGAGCCCGCGGCCGACACGC
Source organism: Cellulomonas sp. EB106-03-03-XG116 (assembly GCF_058792015.1). NCBI lineage: Bacteria > Bacillati > Actinomycetota > Actinomycetes > Micrococcales > Cellulomonadaceae > Cellulomonas > Cellulomonas sp. EB106-03-03-XG116. The sequence goes on along the minus strand of NZ_JBYTEP010000103.1, from coordinate 217 downwards.
TGGACTTCACCGTCGGCGACGGCGCCGCCGCGCCCGCGGAGGAGGCGCCCGCCAAGCCGGTGCGCCGCCGGGCGCCCCGCAAGACGGCCGCGCAGAAGGCGGCCGAGGCTGCCGCCGCGGAGGAGGGCGCCGCGGCCGCCGGTGAGCCCGCCGAGGCCGTGACCGACGCCGCGCCCGCCGACGCCGCGCCCGCCGCCGAGGCGCCCGCCGCGCCCGC
>NZ_JBYTEP010000102.1:0-5436 GCF_058792015.1 Cellulomonas sp. EB106-03-03-XG116 | reverse complement strand
CCGCCGCCCCGGCCCGGGCGCGGTCGGCCGCGCCGAAGGCCCCGCGGGCGCCGCGGGCCGCCGCCACCCCGCGGGCGAGGAAGCCGGAGCCGGTCGAGTTCACGAAGACCTGCCCGACGTGCTCGATGGTGCTGCCGGGTACGGGGATCTGCGACTACTGCGACTGAGCCGGGCCCGGGCCGAGCCGGTGCCGGGGTCGGGCCGCTCCCCGGGGCTGAGCCACCGGTGCGGCTGGGCCACCTGTGATGCTGAGCCGCCGCGGCGGCTGAGCCGCTACCGCGGCACCGCCGGCGCCCCGCCCGGCAGCGGCCGGCGGACCGCGTACCCGAGGTCGCCGAGCGCCTCCGCCGCGCCCGCCGGGTCGTCCCGGACCGCGGCGCGGAGCTGGACCGCGCGCCATCGCGCGCGCCCGGCGCAGACCGCCGCGCGCCAGCCGGGCCGGGTGTCGAGGCCGAACTCCCGGACCAGCATCTCGAGCACGTCCTCGAACGACGGCCGGAACCGGTGCCCGCCGAGCGGGAAGTGCAGCGTCGACACCCGGGGCACCCGGCCCCGGCGGACCGCCGAGGTGCGCGCGCGACCCCGCAGCCGGTGCCCGGCCGCCATCATCGCGAACACCAGCTCGTCGCGGTGGCCGTGCACGTTGAGGTGCGCCGCCGGGACCTTGTCGTCGGAGCCCGCGTCGTAGTCGTACCGGAACAGCGGCTCCTCGGTGCCCTCGACGACTGCCGCCATCGTGGACCGGCGGACGGCCAGGAACCGGCCGGTGTGGTCCCAGCCGCAGTCGAAGGAGGCCCGCAGCCGGAGCACGACGAGGCCGTCGACGGCCAGCGGGATCCCGTCGGACGGCTCCTGCTCGACCGTGAGGCGCGACCGTGGCATGGCCGTGGGCCGTACGTCGAAGGTCCCGACGTCGTCGCCGGCCACGACCCCGCGCAGGGTGCTGCGCAGGTCCTCGGCGAACCGCTCCGCGACGGTCGCGAGGTCGTCGTCCCCCGCCCCGGGTTGCGCCCCTGGCGGCGCGCCACCCTCCGCCTCCCGGTCACTCACCGAGCAACCTGCCCAGCGTGAGGTACTCCTCGTACGCGATGCGCTGCTCGCGGGACAGCTGCCAGGTCTCGTACCGCTCCTCGATCGTCTCCAGGTCGAGGCCGATGCTCGCGAGCTCCTGCTCCCGCTTCTCGCGCATCTCCTCCTCGGTCATGATGATCAGGCGGCCGTAGCTCTTGGGGATGACCTGCATGGTCGTCGTTCCTCGACGTCGACGGACGGTCCCTCGGGGCGGCTGCCGGACCGACGCCGATCACGCTAGCCGCACCGCGCTCTGCGCTGTCCAGCCCCATCTCGGCGGGCGCCGGAGCGGCCCGCCGCCACCCCGCCGCCGCCCCGCCGCCGGCCCGCGCTCACCCCCGCGCGGGCACCACCGCGTCGACCGCCTCGAGGATCTTGTCCAGCACCACCGCGCGGTCGAACTGCAGCGCGAACTCGCGGGCCGCGTCCGCCCACTCCTCGCGGTCGGCGCCGGTGACCGCCAGCGCCCGGTCCAGCGCCGCCGCGATCGCCGCGGGGTCCTCGACCGGCACGATGATCGCCGTGTCGCCGACGGCCTCCGGGATGCCGCCGGTGTCGGTCGTGATGACCGGGCCGCCGCCGGAGAGCATCTTCTCCACGAGCGCGATGCCGAACGTCTCGACGAACTCCGGTCGCGGCTTGCTCGGCAGCACGTACGCGGCGGCGCCCGCCATCAGGTGCGGCTTCTCGTCGTCGGACACGTCGTCGAGGAACAGCACCCGGTCCGCGACGGGCGAGGCCGCGGCGTGCGCCCGCAGCTGCGCCGCCTCGGGCCCGTTGCCGGCGATCACCAGGCGGTGCGTCCCCGGGGCGCTGCTGGCGGCGTAGCCGTCGATGAGGTCGTCCACGCCCTTGGCGGCGGCCAGCCGGGACAGGTAGAGCACGTACCCGTCGCGGTCCAGGCCCCGCGCGCCGAGCACCGCGTCCGTCTCGGCGTCGTCGCGCGCGAGGTACTGCGCGACGTCGACGGCGGGGTACGAGATCCGGACCCGCTCGCGGCACTGCGCGGCGAACGTCGTGCCGTGCTTCGCGTCGAGCGCCTCCGCCTCGGTGATGATCAGGTCGCGGGTGTACTCGGACACCGCCAGGCAGACGTCGTGCTCCAGGTAGGACGCGAGCACGTGCGCGGCGGCGCCGAACTGGTCGGCCTCGACGCAGGCGCGCACGACGTTGGTGACGTCCGAGCCGACCGCCTCGGCGACCGTGGTCACGTTCACGGGCAGGCCGGTGCGCCGGGCGACGTGCACCGCGTCCGCGACCGCGGTGGCGTGCGGGCTCAGGTACAGCGACAGCGCGACGGTGGGCACCCCGTCGGTGAACAGCTCGACGAGCCGGCCGATCAGGCCGGCGACCCAGCGGCCGTCGGGGACCTTGTAGTCGCCGACCGGTCCGGGCCGCTCGACCACCACGCCCTCGCGGTACGGGAGCACCCGGTCCAGCGGCTTGAGCGGCAGGCCCGCGGCCTGCAGCCGGTCGATCGGCCAGGTGACGATCCGCACCTCGTCGAACCCGCGGTCGAGCGCCGCCTCCGCGAGGTTGCGCGCCTCCCCGGAGTGGCCGCAGATCACTGGGTCGGCTCGCACCACGATCACGAGGCGGCGGTCGACCCGGCGCGCGGGTGCGGCGTCGGCGGTGGGGCTGAGGGGCGCGTCGGTCACGGCAGGCCTCCGGGAGGGTCGTGCGGAAGGGGTGGGGAGCGCAGGGGTGCGGGCCGTCAGGCGCCGGTGCTGAGCGACGGCGGTCGCGCGGCGGCCGTCCACGGGCCCGGTTCCGGGCCGAGGTCGACCTGGAGCCGCCCGCCGGCGTGCAGCTCGGTCCCGGTCAGCCAGGTGCGGTCGAGCTCGACCCCGTCCAGCCGGACCCGCTGCACGTACTGCGCCGGTCCGTCGGGCTCGGGTTCGACGAACCCGCTGGTCTCGACGGTGAACGGCTTCCCGCCGACGTCGATCCGGGCCTCGCGCCACGCGGGGGCGTTGACCAGGAACAGGTTCTGGCCGGCGACCGGGAACAGCCCGAGCGTCGCCCAGACGTACCAGGAGGACAGCCCGCCGGAGTCGTCGTTGCCGGGCAGGCCGCCGCGGCCGGTGCCGAACTGCTGCTGGGTGACGGCGTGCACCACCTCGGCGGTGCGGTCGGGGCGCCCGGCGTACTGGTACGCCCACGGGGCCTCCATGTCCGGCTCGTTGTTCAGGCCCTCGAACCGGTGCAGCGCGTAGCCGGCCAGCATCTCGTCCTCGGACGGCGCGAGGCCGGGCTGCTTCACCGGGTCGGCGCCGAAGCCGAAGAACCGGTCCAGCAGGGCCACGAACGCCTCGTCGCCGCCGGCCAGGTCGATCCGCGCCGCCATGTCGTGCAGCAGCCGGAACGAGTAGTTCCACCGGCCGCCCTCGTAGAACGTCGAGTCGCGCAGCAGGCCGGTCGCCGGGTCGAACGCGTTGCGCCACCGTCCGGCGAGCGGGGCGAACTGGTCGAGCAGGGTCCGGTCGCCGACCTGCCGGGCGATGACCGCCGTGCAGAAGTAGCCGAACGCGAGGTCGAGCGTGTGGCTGATCGGGTGCGTGCGACCGTGCAGCAGGAACTCCTCGCCGTACGTCCGGCGCAGGTCGTTGTGCAGGTGCACGAGCGCCCAGTCCCAGTCGAACGGCAGGCCGAGCGCGCACAGGTCGGCCAGGAACGTGTGCGCCAGGGCGCTGCCCTGCCGGGAGAACCGGTCGGCCCCGCGGGCCATCCGGTACCCGATCGGGAAGTTCCCCTCCTCCTCCGCGATGTGCAGGATCGCGGTGGCGAGCTCCACGGCCTTGTCCGGCACCAGCGCCGTCAGCAGCGGGAGCTGCGTGCGGTAGATGTCCCACATGGTCGCGATGTCGTAGGCGAACGGGGTGTCCGTCGGCCAGAACGGGCTCTCGTCCGGCGCCAGGCAGGGCTTGATCAGCGAGTGGTAGAGCGCCGTGGACAGCACGGTCTGCTTGCCGGCGTCCGGGGTGTCGACCTGCACCTTGCCGAGCTGGCGGCGCCACTCGTGCGCCGTGCGCGCGCGGCGCTCCGCGAACGACGACGGCCCGGGCCCGCACTCGCGCACGAGGTTGGCGCGCGCCTGCTCGACGCCGCGCAGCGAGAAGCCGAACCGCAGCTCGACGACCTGGCCCGGCTCGGTCGGCCCGGCCCACATGAGGCCGAACGGCCGCAGCGTCGTCGGGCGGATCCGGTCGAAGTCGAGGCGGGTGCCGCCCGGCATGAGGCGGCGGTCGTACCAGAGCAGCTGCCGCCACTGGGGCGTGTCGCACTCGACGTGCACGGCCAGCGGCGCGCCCTCGACGGTGATCTCGCCCTGCGCGACGCCCGGCTCGACCGACTCCAGGTGGGCGCGGAGCGGCACCGTGCGGCCGTACGGGATGTCCAGCCCGCCGAGGCTCAGGTCGATGACCAGCCGCGCGTCCCGGTGCGCCGGGAACGTGTACCGGTGCACCGCCGACTTCGGGCCGACGGTGACCTCGCAGCGGATGCCGGAGTCGAGGGTCGCGGCGTAGTAGCCGGGCTCGGCGCGCTCGTCCGACACCTCCCAGAGCTGCCCGAGGTCGTCGAGCGGCTGGAGCATCGGGGTGACGCGCACGTAGTTGTAGTACTTGCGGATCGCGCCGGTGCCGGACTGCTGGAAGTGCGTGAACCCGGAGGCGCGCTGGCTCGCGTGCAGGGCGGGCGGCAGCCCCTCGGTCGACAGGTCGTACCGGCCGTACCCGGTCGGGTAGGCGCCGGAGTAGGCGCACGCGCTGACCATGCCGAGCGGGTACGTCGCGCCGGGGTGCGTGTTGCCCACCTGCGGCTTCGGCCACCACCAGGTGGCGGCGAGACCGGACTGCGGCGGGAGCGACGTGGCCTCGGTGCCGATGAACGGGTCGACGTGCTCGAACACCTCGCGTCACCTCCCGTCGGTCCGGCCGTCCGGGCGCGTCCGCGCGACCGGTGCAGGGAACGTACGCGCCGAAGGTGTCCGGACGGTTACGGCGCGCCAGCGGATCGCCGCGCGGGCGCCGCCCGGGACCCGCGTGATCGCTGGTCCGAACGGGGGACCTGGGCCGCCGCGGGTCATCACCCGGGCCGGAGCGGCCGAGAGGGAGTGCATGACCGAGGCGCTGCCGCTCCCGCCCGCCGGGTGGTACCCCGACGGGGTGACGCCCGCGGTGCTCCGCTGGTTCGACGGCGCGGCCTGGACCGAGCACACCGCGCCGGACCCGGCGGCGCGGGCCCCGGCGGGCCCGTCGGCCCCGGTCCTGTCTCTTCTCCCCCCCTTCCGCTGCCGACAAAAGACGTGGAGTGTAGATCTCTGTGGTCGCCGTATCCTTAAAAAAGGGGGGGGGGGGGGGGGGG
>NZ_JBYTEP010000101.1:0-5970 GCF_058792015.1 Cellulomonas sp. EB106-03-03-XG116 | reverse complement strand
CGCCGGGGCCGCGGGGCTCGCGGCGTGCGCGCTGCTGCGCGGCCCGGGCGACGCCGCTGCGGCGCGGGCGGCGCTCGACGTCGTCGAGACCGACTTCCCGGACGTGCTGCGGTCGGACGTCGCCGGGTTCGTGCGGGCCGCGCTGGCCGCTCGGGTGCCGGGCCGCGAGCGCGGCGACCGCGCACCCCGTGCGGAGCCCGCGCCCGGTGGGGACCGTGCGCGCTCGGCGGACGCGGGAGCCGGGCCCGGGCGCCGGGCCGTGCTGGTCACGGGCGCGGAGCCCTCCGCGGGCGACGAGGCGACGGCCCGCTGGCTGCGGTCGCGCGGGTTCGACGTGCGGACGGCGTCGACCTGGCCGCCCGCCGACGACACCGGCGTCGACCTGATCGCGCTCACCCCCGACGCCCCCGCGGCTGCCGCCGGGGCGCTGGCCGCCGCCGCTGTGCCGGTGCTCGCCTGGGGTCGGCTGGTGACGCTGGGCGTGGCGACCGACTCGGGCGTGCTGCTCGACCGCGACCGGCTCGTGCGCGACGACGGCAGCGACGGCCCCCGCGAGGTGCTCGTGCACCGCGGCGCCGGGCGGCTGACCTGGTGCGAGCCGGTGCCGGGGGCCCGCGTGCTGGCGCGCGCGCCGGAGCCGGAGCCGCGCCCGGTACTCGTCGAGGTGCCGGCGGGCACGCCGCTCACCACAGGCGATCCGGCGCCGGCCGCGCGGACGGTCGCATTCCTCACGGACGACGGCGCCGCACGCTGGCTGCTGACCGACGCGGGCCGGTCCCTCCTCGACGAGGTGCTGACGCGCCTGCTGCCCGCGCTGCGCTGAGTCGCCGCGCACCGCCACCGGGTCCCCACCCGATTCTCACGTCACCCCCTGGATGATCGGGAGGCAGCGCGAGAATCGGATGGGGATCGCGCGGGCGCCCACGACGGCCGCGTCGACGCGTCAGGCGCGGGTCAGGCGGAGGGTCACCACCTGGAACGGGCCCAGGTCCAGCGCCAGCGCGCCGTCGCCCGCGTCCGTGAGCGGCGCCAGCGCCGCCACCTCCGGGTCCTCGCGCTCGAGCAGGTCGCGCACCGACGCCCCCGCGCAGGCGAACCCCGGGCGCACCACCGCCCGCGACCGCCCGCCGCGCGCCTCGTACAGCCGGACCACGACGTCGCCCGAGCGGTCGTCGGCGAGCTTCACGGCCTCGACCACCGCGCCCTCGACGGCGACCAGCGGCTCGACCGCGCCCGCGCCCCGCACCCGGCGGGCCGGCAGGTTGATGCGGTAGCCCTCGCGCACGGCCTCGTCGATCCCCGCGCCGGGCACCAGCGCGTACCGCATCGTGTGCCGGCCCTGGTCGGTCTCGGGGTCGGGATACCGCGGCGCCCGGACGAGCGACAGCCGGACCGTCGTGGCCCCGGCGCCGCGCGCGTCCCCGGGCCCGGGGCGGCCGACGTCGTGCCCGTAGGTGGAGTCGTTGACGACGGCGACGCCGTAGCCGGGCTCGGCGACGTGCAGCCACCGGTGCGCGCAGATCTCGAACCGGGCGGCGTCCCAGGACGTGTTGGTGTGCGTGGCCCGGTGCACGTGGCCGAACTGGGTCTCGGCCGTCGACCGCTCCGCGTGCACCGCCAGCGGGAACGCCGCCTTCAGCAGGGTCTCGCGCTCGTGCCAGTCGACGTCGAGCGCCAGGTCGACCCGGCGCTCGCCCGCGGCCAGCGCGATCGTCTGCACGTACGCCGAGTCGCCGTCGTGCCGGGTGACCCGGACCTGCGCGCGCGCCGGGTCCGCGTCGTCGACGTCCAGCGCGGTCACCGACCGGACCTCGCGCACCCGGTGCCGGTAGAACTCGTCGACGTCCCACGCGTCGAACCGGACGGGCTGGTCCGGGTGCAGCTGCAGCACGTTGGCGGCGGCCCCGGGGGCCAGGACCTCGCGGTCGGCGACGAGGTCCCGCACCGACCCGATCGTGCCGTCCGCGTCGACCCGCACCCGCAGCAGCCCGTTGTCGAGCACGACCGCGTCGCCGTCGCGGGTCACCGTCACCGGCGTGCCGGGCGTCGCCGGGGTCCCCGCCGCGAGCGCCGGCACCCCGTCCCGGTCGTGCGGTGCCGCGTTCGCCAGCACCTCCACGTCCCCGGCCCCCGCTGCCGCCGCCAGCGACTCCGCCACCAGCGCCTCGAGCTCGCCCGCCAGCCGGCGGTAGGTGTCCCGGGCCTCGCGGTGCACCCACGCGATGCTGCTGCCGGGCAGGATGTCGTGGAACTGCAGCAGCAGCGCGTCCTGCCACAGCCGGTCCAGGTGCTCGTACGGGTAGTCGGCCCCGGCGCGCACCGCGGCGGTCGCGGCCCACAGCTCGGCCTCGCGCAGCAGGTGCTCGGTGCGCCGGTTGCCCTGCTTCATCGCGAGCTGGCTGGTGTACGTGCCGCGGTGGAACTCCAGGTACATCTCGCCGGACCACACCGGTGCCTGCGGGTACTCGGCCTCGGCCGCGGCGAAGAACTCCGCCGGGGTCTCGACGACGACCCGCGGCGAGCCCTCCAGGTCGGCGACCCGGTGCGCGGTCTCCATCATCTCGCGGGTGGGGCCGCCGCCCCCGTCGCCGTAGCCGAACGGGAGCAGGCTGCGGTTGGCCGGGCCGGCGTCGGCGAAGTTCGCCACCCCGTACGCCAGCTGCTCGCCCGAGAGCTTGGCGCCGTAGGTGTCGGCGGGCGGGAAGTGCGTGAACACCCGCGAGCCGTCGATGCCCTCCCACCAGAACGTGTGGTGCGGGAACCGGTTGGTGGTGTTCCAGGACATCTTCTGCGAGAGGAACCACCGCGCCCCGGCCAGCCGCGCGAGCTGCGGGAACGCGCCCGTGTAGCCGAAGGAGTCGGGCAGCCACACCTCGGGCTGCTCCTCGACGCCGAGCTCACGGGCGAAGTACCGCCGACCCTGGACGAGCTGGCGGGCCAGGGCCTCGCCGCCAGGCAGGTTGGTGTCCGACTCGACCCACATCCCGCCGACGGGCACGAACTGGCCGGACGCGACCTTCTCCTTGATCCGGGCGAACACGTGCGGGTGGTGCTCCTGCACCCAGGCGTACTGCTGCGCGGACGAGCAGGCGAACCGCAGGTCCGGGTAGGCGTCGGCGAGCGCGGCGACGTTCGAGAACGTGCGGGCGCACTTGCGGATGGTCTCCCGGACCGGCCACATCCACGCCGAGTCGATGTGCGCGTGGCCGACGGCGGAGACGCGGTGCGCGCTGGGCGACGCGGGGGCGGCGAGCAGGTCGGCCAGCTCGGCGCGGGCGGCCGCGGCCGTGCCCGGGACGTCGCGGACGTCGAGGGCGTCGACCGCCCGCTCCAGGCCGGCGCGGACCCGCTCGCGGCGCGGGTCGTTGACCGGGAGCTGGAGGGCGAGCTCGTGCAGCACCTGGACGTCGAGCGCCAGCGCCTGCACCTCCTCCTCCAGCACGGCGACCTCGGCCCGGGCGAGCCGGTAGAGCAGCACGTCCGGGACGGTGTCGAGGTCGCCGAGGTCGGTGGTGGGGGAGCCGCCGATCGACGGGTTGGCGGCGGCCTCCACGTACAGGTCGATCGGCTCGCCGCCGCGCGCCGGGTCGGCGACCGGGACGTAGAGGTTGCGGGGCTCGATGCCCTTCAGCGGGACGCCGTCCGGCGTGTAGACGAGGCCCTCGGCCTCGAAGCCGGGCCCGCCGGTGCGGAAGCCGAGGTCGACGAGCACCTCGACGCGGCGCCCGGCCATCTCGGGCGGGACGACGCCGCGGAGCCGGAACCAGCTCGTGGACCAGGCGCGGCCCCACGGCTCGCCGACGGCCGTCGGGGCGAAGGGCAGCCGGACGGCCTCGGCGAACGGCACGGGCTCGCCGGGCAGGTGGGCGACCGTGACCTCCAGCGGGGTGCGGTGCGTGTGGACGACCGGGAGCACCCGGTCCGTCAGGACGCGCTCGATGCGGGCGGTGAGGTCGGACAGGGTGCGGTGCACGGTTCTCCTCGGCGTGGTGCCGCGCGGCTCCGTCCGGGGTGCGGCCGCGGGCGGTCCGCGTCCCGGACACCGTGCGACGCCGGACGGATGTAGGAACGTTGCCACACTAGGGGATGTGCGAGTTCGCACACCAGGGGCAGCCGGGGCGTGGGACGGCGGACGGAGCACCACTTCCCCGCGCGCCGCGAGAGAACCGCTCCTACCCTCGCAGCGCGGGGTGCAGCAGCGGCGGCCCGCGACGGAGCGGGGAGGCGGGGCCGTGGACGTCACGATCGACCTGGGGCAGCCGACGCAGCCGTCGGTCATCGCCGTGCGCGGCGACCTCGACGTGCACAGCGCGTCCGCCCTGCGCGAGGCGCTGCACTGCCTCATGGGCGCGACCGGCGAGGAGCTCACGGTCGACGCGACCGCGGTGCGCGTCGTCGACGAGGCCGGGCGCAGCACGCTCGAGGCCGTGCAGCGGCACTGCCGCGAGTTCGGCGGCCAGGTGCGGCTGCCGGCCTGAGCCCGCCGCGGGGCCTGGTGCGCGACCGCGGGCCCCGCGCGCTCCGAGATTGCAGAAGGTGCGGGGTTCCGGCGGGTCGAACCCCGCATCTTCTGCAAGTTCGGCGGACCGGCAGGGGAGCGCGGGGAGCGAGTCGGCGGGTCAGCGGGCGCGGAGCGCGGCGACCTGTGCGGCCGTCAGGCGGCGGTGGGGGACGCCCGCGAGCAGCAGCACGACCTGCGCCGCGGCCTCCAGCTCCTCCGCCAGGTCGAGCGCGGCCGGCAGGTGCACGCCCGCGACCAGCGAGCCGTGGTTCGCCAGCAGCATCACGGGTGCGTCGGGCGCCAGCGCCGCCACCCCCGCGGCGAGCGCCTCCGAGCCCGGCAGCGCGAACGGCGCCACCGGCAGGTCGCCGAGCCGCATGACCTGGTACGGCGTCACCGCGGGCAGCGGCCCGGTCGCCGTCTCCCGGGGCAGCGCGGCGGGCTCCAGGCAGGACGCGGCGACGGCGGCGGGGGAGTGCAGGTGCACGACGGCGACGGCGTCGGGCCGCGCGGCGTACACGGCGCGGTGCAGCGGGAGCTCCTTGGACGGGACCGGGGCGCTCGGGTCCGCGCTCGGCGGCCCGGGCTCGACGGTCGCGACGGCCAGGTCCCGCGGGCCGACGCGGGACATGCTCGACCCGGTCGCCGTGATGAGCAGCGACGACCCGACCCGGACGCTGACGTTGCCGGAGCCGCCGGGCGACAGCCCGCGCGCGGCCAGGTGCCGGCAGGCCGCGACCAGCGGCTCGCGGGCGGCGTCGACGGTCGCCGCCTGGAGCTCGAGGTCGCCCGGGCCGGGAGGGGCGGCCCACGGGTCCCAGGTGGCCTTCGGGCGGTCCCCGGTCACGGGCACGCCTCCCACGCCGTCGTGAACAGGTCCGGGCCCCCGAAGTTGCCCGACTTGAGCAGCACCGCGACGGCCGGCCCGTCGACCGGCACCATCCAGGGGACGCCGGGCGCCGCGGCCGGCCCGACCCGCAGCACGCCGAGCCCGAGCGCCGCGGCGACCGCCCCGGAGGTCTCCCCGCCCGCGACGACGAGCCGCCCGACGCCGAGGTCGCGGACGGCCCGCGCCGCGACCTCGCCCGCGGCGCGCTCCAGCACCGCCGCCGCCCGCCGGACCCCGAGCCGCTCCTGGGTGCCGCGGACCGCGTCCGGGTCGGCCGACGACGACACGAGCACCGGACCGGGGCCGTCGGCGTAGGCGGCGCGCAGGGCGTCGAGCACCGCGTCGAGCGCGCCGTCCGGGTCGGCCGCGAGCGCGTCGGCGTCGAGCGGGACCCGCGGGCCGGGGAACCGGTCGACCTGCTCGCGGGTGCGGGCCGAGCAGGAGCCGGACACGACGAGCGCCCGGCCCCGGTCGGCCCCGCGCACGGGGGCGTCGGCCGGGTCCGCCGCGTCGTGCGCCCAGGTGCGGGCGAGCGCGGCGGCGAACCCGGCCGCCCCGCCCAGGAGCACCGGCCGCCCGC
>NZ_JBYTEP010000100.1:0-6029 GCF_058792015.1 Cellulomonas sp. EB106-03-03-XG116 | reverse complement strand
GCCGGGCGCAGCGGCCGCCGACGCGCGCCGGGAGGCCCGCGCGCGGCGCGCGGCGATCGAGGCGGACCTCGCGGAGTTCCGGGCCGAGGTGCGGGAGGCCGTGCGGCACGCGGAGGCGTCCGGGGGGCCGACCGCGCTCACGGCCGACACGGTGCGGACGGTGCTGGCGAGCGCCCGCGCGGCGATCGCCGCGACGCTGCCGCCGCGCTGACGTCCGGGTCGCGCGGCCCCTGCCGGGCGGCCCCGGGGCCGTCAGACCACGTCCTCCGGCAGCCCGAGCCAGGCGTTCCAGTGCGAGTGCAGCACCAGCCACGCCATCAGGCCGTAGCCGGCCTGGCCGGGCAGCGACCCGTCGCCCGCGGCGAGGTCGGCGAGCCACTGCTCGTGCCCGGCGAGCGGGGTGAAGGTGTCGACGTACGGCACGCGGCGCCGGGTGGTCACGTCGGCGAACGCGGCGGACAGGTCGGCGAGCGTCGTGGCGTCGACCCCGGCGCCCGGCGGCGGGCCGACGACGAACGCCGGCATCCGGCGCTGCTCCGCGGCGTCGAGGATGTTCGCGAGGTTGAGCCGGCTGCGCGCGAGCGACAGCCCGGCGAGGGCGTCGGCGCGGCCCAGGGAGACGACGAGCCGGGTGTCGGCCTCGGCCGAGGCGCGGCGGCCCACCTCCTCCTCCCACCGGGCGGACAGGCCGGAGGTCGTCTCGCCGGGGACGGCCAGGGTGAGCACCGTCGGGGGCACCGGGGTCGTCGTGCGCGCGGCCACGCGGCCGACCCAGCCGAGCGCCCGCGGGTCGCCGGCACCCGCGGCCAGCTCGTCCCCGATCACCACCAGGCGCAGTGGCAGCTCGCCCACGTCCCGTCCTCCCGCTCGCCGTGCACGTCCCGCGGTCGCGGGCGCGTGGCCAGTGTCGCAGCCGGAGCGCCGGGCGCGCCCGCCGACGCGCGGCGCGGGGCCGGGGGCTCAGTGCAGGTAGCGGTCGGCGTCGTCGGTCCAGTCGTGGTGCGAGCGCGGGGGCTCGCGGCGGCCGAGGCCGTCGGTGCGCAGCCAGTCGTACAGCCGGGCGCCGAGGTAGGCGGTGAGCGTGATCAGGGCCAGGGCGAGGATGAGAGCGGTCATGGCAGAAAGCCTGCCGTCGCCGGTATCCCGCCACGAGTGGCAGCACTGCCGACCCCCATCGACTTCCCGCCAGTTCCGTGGCAGGCTCGGCGCCATGCTGCAGCGTGTCGCCGCGATCGCGGTCCCCGGGGTGTCGGCGTTCGAGCTCGGGCTGGTGTGCGAGGTGTTCGGCATCGACCGCTCCGACACCGGCGGGCCGACCTTCGACTTCACGCTGTGCACCCCCGAGCCCGGCAGCGTGCCGATGGAGCCTGCGCTGGCCGTCGAGGTGCCGACCGGGCTGGAGGCGGCGGCGGACGCGGACCTCGTGGTGGTGCTGCCGTACAAGGCGCCGTACGGGCTGCCCGCCGCCGCGCGGGACGCCATCCGCGCGGCGCACGACCGCGGCGCGTGGGTCATGAGCATCTGCTCGGGCACGTTCGCGCTGGGGGAGGCCGGGCTGCTGGACGGGCGCCGGTGCACCACGCACTGGATGTACGCCGACGACCTGCAGCGCCGGTACCCGACGGCCCAGGTGGACCCCGCCGTGCTCTACGTCGAGGACCGGGGCGTCATCAGCAGCGCCGGCACCGCCGCCGGCATCGACGCGTGCCTGCACCTGCTCCGCCGCGAGCTCGGCGCGGAGCAGGCGGCGCTGGTCGCGCGGCGGATGGTCGTGCCGCCGCACCGGGACGGCGGGCAGGCGCAGTACGTGGACACCCCGCTGCCGTGCGACGCGGACACCCTCGCCCCGCTGCTCGCCTGGATGACCGAGCACCTCGACGCCGACCTGACGGTGCCGGACCTCGCCGCCCGGGCGCTGATGTCCGAGCGCACGTTCGCGCGCCGGTTCCGCGCCGAGACCGGCACGACGCCGGCCGCGTGGGTCACGCGGCAGCGCCTCGTGCGGGCGCAGGAGCTGCTCGAGCGGACGTCCGCCGGGGTGGACGAGGTCGCGCGCGCCAGCGGGTTCGGCAGCGCGGCGATCCTGCGGCACCACTTCGCCCGGGTGCTCGGCACCAACCCGCAGGCCTACCGGCGCCAGTTCGCGTGCACCGACGAGGCGGAGGCGGCGGCCGACCGCATGTCGGTGGCCTGACCGCGTCCGGCCGCCCGCAACCGACGTGCTGCCGAGATAGGACCGTTGCGCCGAGATAGGGCCGTGGACGGTCCTATCTCGGTCGACGGGTCCTATCTCGGCGAAGGGCGCGGGAGAGAGGCGGACGCACGGAGGCCGGCCACCCCGAGGGGCGGCCGGCCTCCGTGCGTGCGGTGCGCCTCAGCGCTCGAACGCCGCCCGCAGGATCTCCGCCTGCTCGGCCTGGTGCGCCTTCGCCGAGCCGGCCGCCGTCGACGCGGACGCCGGGCGGGACACGGCCCGGACCGGAGCGCCGACGACCGGCGGCAGTGCGAGCGACACGTACGACCACGGACCCTGGTTCCGCGGCTCGTCCTGGACCCAGACCAGCTCGGCACCGTCGAACGGCGCGAGCGCCGCGCGGATGCCCTCGTGGTCGAGCGGGTACAGCTGCTCGAACCGGACGATCGCCGTGCGCTCGTCGTTCAGCTTCTCCCGCTGGGCCACGAGGTCCCAGTAGAGCTTGCCCGAGCACAGCAGCACGCGGTCGACGCGGGCGGCCGAGGCCGCGGCCGCCTCGTCGCCGATGACCGGCCGGAACGTGCCGGAGGTGAAGTCCGCGACCGGCGACGCGCCCGCCTTGAGCCGCAGCATCGACTTCGGGGTGAAGACGACGAGCGGGCGGCGCGGCCGGGCGTAGGCCTGGCGGCGCAGCAGGTGGAAGTAGGACGCCGGGGTCGTCGGCTGCGCGACCGTCATGTTGCCCTCGGCGGACATCTGCAGGAACCGCTCGATGCGCGCCGACGAGTGGTCCGGCCCCTGGCCCTCGTAGCCGTGGGGGAGCAGCAGCACGACGGACGAGTGCTGGCCCCACTTCTGCTCCGCCGAGGAGATGAACTCGTCGATGACGGTCTGCGCGCCGTTGACGAAGTCGCCGAACTGCGCCTCCCACAGCACCAGGGCGTCCGGGCGCTCGACGGAGTACCCGTACTCGAAGCCCAGCGCCGCGTACTCGGACAGCGACGAGTCGTAGACCCAGAACTTGGCCTGGTCCGCCGAGAGGTAGAGCAGCGGGGTCCACTCGGCACCGGTCTCCCGGTCGTGCAGGACGGCGTGCCGCTGCACGAAGGTGCCGCGCCGGGAGTCCTGCCCGGCGAGGCGCACCGGGGTGCCCTCGATCAGCAGCGAGCCGAACGCGAGGATCTCGCCGAAGCCCCAGTCGATGCCGCCCTCGCGGGACATCTGCTCCCGCCGGGCGAGCAGCTGCGCGAGCTTCGGGTGGATCGTGAAGCCCTCGGGCGCCCGCACGTGCGCGGCGCCGATGCGCTCCAGCACCTTGGCCGGCACGGCGGTCTGCCAGCCGATGATGACGCCGGCGTCCTCGCGCTGGGACTCCGGGCGCTCCAGGCCGGCCACCGGCTCGGCGTCGGGCGACGGCGGCGTCCAGCCCTCCTCGCGGGTCTCCGCGAACACCCGCTCGAGCTGCGCCTGGTAGTCGCGCAGCACGTGCTCGGCCTCCTCGAGCGTGATGTCCCCGCGGGACACCAGCGCCTCGGTGTAGAGCTTGCGGACCGAGCGCTTGGCCTCGATGAGGTTGTACATCAGCGGCTGGGTCATCGAGGGGTCGTCGCCCTCGTTGTGGCCGCGACGGCGGTAGCAGACCATGTCGATGATGACGTCGCGGTCGAACTGCTCGCGGTACTCGAACGCGAGCTCGGCGACCCGGACGCACGCCTCGGGGTCGTCGCCGTTGACGTGGAAGATCGGGACCTGCAGGCCCTTCGCCACGTCGGTGGCGTACTGCGACGAGCGCGAGGACGACGGGCCGGTGGTGAAGCCGACCTGGTTGTTGATGACGACGTGGATGGTGCCGCCGGTGCGGTAGCCGCGCAGCTGGGCCAGGTTGAGGGTCTCGAAGACCACGCCCTGCCCGGCGAACGCCGCGTCGCCGTGGATGAGGATCGGCAGCACGGAGAACCCGTCGCCGCCCAGGTCGATCCGGTCCTGCTTGGCGCGGACGATGCCCTCGAGCACCGGGTCCACCGCCTCGAGGTGCGACGGGTTCGCGGCCAGGTAGACGCGGGTCGACGCCCCGGACTCGGCGTGGAACACGCCCTCGGTGCCCAGGTGGTACTTGACGTCGCCGGAGCCCTGCACGGACTTCGGGTCCTGGTTGCCCTCGAACTCGCTGAAGATCTGGCCGTACGACTTGCCCGCGATGTTCGCGAGCACGTTGAGCCGGCCGCGGTGCGCCATGCCGATGGCGACCTCGTCCAGCCCGCTCTCGGCGGCGCGCGACAGCACGGCGTCGAGCAGCGGGATGACGGACTCGCCGCCCTCCAGGGAGAACCGCTTCTGCCCGACGTACTTGGTCTGCAGGAAGGTCTCGAACGCCTCGGCGGCGTTCAGCCGGCGCAGGATGCGCAGCTGGTCCTCGCGCGGCGTGGGGGCGTAGCCCGCCTCCAGCCGCTCCTGGAGCCAGCGGCGCTGCCGCGGGTCCTGCAGGTGCATGTACTCGAAGCCGGTGGTGCGGCAGTACGAGTCGCGCAGCAGGCCGAGCACCTGGCGCAGCGTCGCGCGCGGCTTGCCGGTGAACCCGCCGGTCGGGAACGTGCGGTCCAGGTCCCACAGCGACAGGCCGTGCGTCTGCACGTCCAGGTCGGGGTGCTTGCGCAGCCGGTAGGCCAGCGGGTCCGTGTCGGCCATGAGGTGGCCGCGCGACCGGTAGGAGTGGATGAGCTCGGCGATCCGGGCCGGCTTGATGGCCTCGGCGTCCGGGTCGGCCGCCTCCTTGACCCAGCGGATCGGCTCGTAGGGCACGCGCAGCGACGCGAACACCCGGTCGTAGAAGCCGTCCTCGCCGAGCAGCTTGCGGTGCAGGATGCGCAGGAAGTCGCCGGACTGCGCGCCCTGGATGACGCGGTGGTCGTAGGTGGACGTCACCGTCAGCACCTTGGACACGCCCATCTTGTTGAGCTGCTCGTCCGACGTGCCCTGGAACTCGGCGGGGTAGTCCATCGCGCCGACGCCGATGATCGTGCCCTGGCCCTGCATGAGCCGCGGCACGGAGTGCACGGTGCCGATGGTGCCGGGGTTCGTCAGCGACAGCGTGGTGCCGGCGAAGTCGTCGACCCCGAGCTTGCCGCCGCGGGCGCGCCGCACGACGTCCTCGTACGCGTTCCAGAACTGCGCGAAGTCGAGCGTCTCGGCCTGCTTGATGCTCGGGACGAGCAGCTGGCGGGTGCCGTCCGGCTTGGCCAGGTCGATCGCGAGGCCCAGGTTGACGTGCGCGGGCGTGAGGTAGCCCGGCTTGCCGTCGACCAGCGTGTACGCGGTGTTCATCGCCGGCATCTCGCCCACCGCCTCGACCAGCGCGAAGCCGATGAGGTGCGTGAACGAGATCTTGCCGCCGCGGCCGCGGGCCAGGTGGTTGTTGATGACGATCCGGTTGTCGACCAGGAGCTTGGCCGGGATGGCGCGCACCGACGTCGCGGTGGGCACCTCCAGGCTGGCCTCCATGTTGGTGACCACCCGCGCGGCGGGGCCGCGCAGGCGCTGCGTCTCGTCGGTGGCCTCGGGGGCCTCCTGCTCGGCCTCGCGGGCCGCCTTGGCCGCCGGGGCGTAGGGGGCGGTCGCGGGCTGCGCCGTCGCCACCGGGGAGGTGGTGGGCGCGGGCTCCGGGTCGCGCGGCGCGGGCTGCTCCTGGGGGCGGGTGGCCTCCGGGGCGGGGGCGGGCGGGACCTCGCCGCCGGTGGGCGCGGGGCGCTCGGCGACGGGCGCGGCCACGGTGCCCGGGCGCTCGCCGGCCGGTGCGCCCGGGGCCTGTCTCTTCTCCCCCCCTTCCACTGCCCCCAAA
>NZ_JBYTEP010000099.1:0-6377 GCF_058792015.1 Cellulomonas sp. EB106-03-03-XG116 | reverse complement strand
TTCGTCGGCAGCGTCAGATGTGGAGAAGAGACAGCCCCGGGCCGCGGACGCGGCGACCGCCACGGCGTCGACGCGGGACGGCGCCGGGCTACCCGGCGCCGGCGGCACCACCCGCCCGCGCACCGCCCGCAGCACCGTCGTCAGCTGCCCCCTGCGCCATCCCGCCCGCGCGCCCACGCCCCGCTCCCCTCGTCCGCCGGGTCTCCATTGTCGGCCTCCGTCCGCGCCGCCCGCCGGAGGCCGGAGGTGGAGACTCGGCGAGGGGCTGCCTCGGGCGCGTCAGGACGCCGCGATGCGGTCCAGGACCAGCGGGGTCGGCGCCGCGGCCTCGGCGGCGACGTCGAAGCCGCCCTTCAGGGCCTCCTTCGCGCGCTCGAACCGCTCCGGGGTGTCCGTGTGCAGGGTGAGCAGCGGCTGGCCCGCGCGCACGGTGTCGCCCGGCTTCGCGTGCAGCTCGACGCCCGCCCCGGCCTGCACCGGGTCCTCCTTGCGCGCGCGGCCGGCGCCGAGGCGCCACGCCGCGATGCCCACCGCGTACGCGTCGAGCCGGGTCAGCACGCCGTCGGCGGGCGCGAGGACCTGCTCGGTGTGCCGCGCGACCGGGAGCGTGGCACCGGCGTCGCCGCCCTGCGCCTCGATCATCCGGCGCCAGACGTCCATCGCGCGGCCGTCCGTCAGCGCGGCCCGCACGTCCTCGCCGGGGCGACCCGCGGCGGCCAGCATCTCCTCGGCCAGCGCCACCGTGAGCTCGACGACGTCGGACGGCCCGCCGCCGGCGAGCACCTCGAGCGACTCCCGGACCTCGAGCGCGTTGCCCGCCGTGAGGCCGAGCGGCGTCGACATGTCGGTGAGCAGCGCGACGGTGTTCACGCCGGCGTCGGTGCCCAGGTCGACCATGGTGCGCGCGAGCTCGCGGGCGCGGTCCAGGTCCTTCATGAACGCGCCGGAGCCGACCTTGACGTCGAGCACCAGCGCGCCGGTGCCCTCGGCGATCTTCTTGCTCATGATCGACGACGCGATCAGCGGGATCGCCTCGACGGTGCCGGTGACGTCGCGCAGGGCGTAGAGCTTGCGGTCGGCGGGCGCGAGGCCCGAGCCGGCCTGGCAGATCACGGCGCCGGGGCCGTCGAGCTGCGCCATCATCTCGTCGTTCGACAGCGCCGCGCGCCAGCCGGGGATGGACTCGAGCTTGTCGAGCGTGCCGCCGGTGTGGCCGAGGCCGCGGCCGGACAGCTGCGGGACCGCGACGTCGAACACGGCCACCAGCGGGGCGAGCGGCAGGGTGATCTTGTCGCCGACGCCGCCGGTGGAGTGCTTGTCGGCGGTGGGCCGGCGCAGGCCGGAGAAGTCCATCCGCTCGCCGGAGGCGATCATCGCCGCGGTCCACCGCGAGATCTCCGCGCGGTCCATGCCGTTGAGCAGGATCGCCATGTTGAGGGCGGACATCTGCTCCTCGGCCACGACGCCGCGGGTGTACGCGTCGATGACCCAGTCGATCTGCGCGTCGGTCAGGCGGTGGCCGTCGCGCTTGGCGACGATGACGTCGACGGCGTCGAACTTCTCGGTGCTCACTGCGACTTCCTCTCGACCAGGTCGGCCGGCCCGAACGCGTCCGGCAGCACCTCGGTCATCGGCTTGATCCCGCTCACCGTGTCGACGAGCAGGTCGGGGCCCCCGTGCTCCCAGAGGAGCTGGCGGCAGCGGCCGCACGGCATGAGGGCGTTCTCGTGGGCGTCCACGCACGCGAACGCCACGAGGCGCCCGCCGCCGGACACGTGCAGGCCGGACACCAGGGCGCACTCGGCGCACAGGGTCAGGCCGTAGGAGGCGTTCTCCACGTTGCAGCCGACGACCACGCGGCCGTCGTCCACCAGCGCGGCGACGCCGACGGGGAACTTCGAGTACGGGACGTACGCGCGGTGCATCACCTCGGTGGCGGCGGCGCGCAGCGCGTCCCAGTCGATCTCGGGGGTGGTGGTCATCGGTCGGCTCCTCCCGGGACCCGCAGGTCCCACCAGCACGAACGGCCGCCGACCCGACGGGGGTCGACGGCCGCTGCGCGCGTCACTTGACGTAGGCGATGCCCTCGGCGGCGGGCGCCCGCACGCGGCCGACCAGGCCGGCCACGGCGAAGATCGTCACGACGTACGGGGTCATCAGCATGATCTGGCTCGGGATCGGCGTGCCGATGATGCCGAGCACCACCTGCAGGTTGTCCGCGAAGCCGAACAGCAGGGCCGCGGCGAGCGCGCCCTTCGGGCTCCAGCGTCCGAGGATCATCGCGGCGAGGGCGATGAAGCCCTTCCCGCCGGTCATCTCCTTGCCGAACGCCAGGCCGTTCGCGACCGTGAAGAACGCGCCGCCGAGGCCGGCGATGGCGCCGCCCAGCAGGGTGTTCCACACGCGGGTGCGGTTGACCTTGATGCCGACGGTGTCGGCGGCCTTCGGGTGCTCGCCGACCGCCCGCATGCGCAGGCCCCACCGGCTCCGGAACACGAGGACCTGCAGCACGATCACCACGACGTACATGAGGTACACGAGGATCGTCTGCCGGAACAGCACCGGCCCGATGATCGGGATGTCCGACAGCCCCGGGATCGCGAGCGTCGGCAGGCGCGGCGGCGCGTTCAGCGTGTCGGCGTTCTCCTTGAGCACGGTGGAGAACAGGTAGCTCGTGATGCCCACGACCAGCACGTTGAGCACGACGCCCACGATGATCTGGTCCACCACGTACTTGATCGCGAACGCGACGAGCAGGGCCGACACCAGAGCACCGGCGATCGGCGCGGCGATGAGCCCGACGTAGGCGCTGGACGTGATGGTCGCGACCACGGCGGCGAGGAACGCGCCGGCGAGCAGCTGCCCCTCGATCGCGATGTTGATGATGCCGGACCGCTCGCTGACCAGGCCGGCGAGGGCGCCGAACACCAGCGGCACCGCGAGGAACAGCGACCCCTGCAGCAGGCTCGTGAGGGGCAGCGGCTGCGCCTTGCCCGCCACGGCCCACGTGAGCAGGGCGAACACGAGCGCGACCGCGTAGACGGCGGGCAGCCAGACGCCGACCTTGCGGCGGGTCCGCGCCGCCTGGAACGACCAAGCCGCGAGCCCCAGGGCGATCAGGCAGAGCACGATCGCGGTGAGCTTGGACGGGACGGAGAACGCGATGTTCTCCCCCGGCGCGAACATGGTGAACGAGGTCTCCCGGCCCGAGGCGGGCATGATCCCGAACAGCAGCAGCGCGACCGCGGCGACCGCGCCGTACGCGATCGGCGCCTTGTACGAGATCGGCGGCAGCGGCTTGCCGGCCGCGGCGCGCGCGGGGGCGGGGGCGGCGACGGCGCTCACGCGGCGGCCTCCTTGACGACGGGCGCGGCGAGCTCGGCCGGCTGGGCGCCGGGGCCGCGGGGGGACGGGAGACGGAACACCGCGCGCACCAGCGGGGGCGCCGCGATGAACAGCACGACGAGCGACTGGACGACGAGCACGATGTCGATCGGCGTGCCGGTGCGGGACTGCATCGCGAACCCGCCGGCGCGCAGGGCGCCGAACAGCAGGCCGGCGAAGAAGGTGCCGAGCGGCTTGGACCGGCCGAGCAGCGCGACCGTGATCGCGTCGAACCCGAAGCTGGCCGCGATGCCGGCGGTGAGCACCTTCTCGGTGCCGAGCACCTGCGCGGTGCCCGCCATGCCGGCCAGGCCGCCCGCCACGAGCATCACCAGCAGGTACATGCGGTTGACGTTGATCCCCGCGGTGCGGGCGGCGCTCGGGTTGGACCCGACCGCGCGGAACGCGAACCCGATCGTCGACCGGTTCATCAGCCACCACACGAACACGGCGGCGAGGATCGCGACGACGAAGCCGAGGTGCAGCCGGAACTGCGGCCCGAGCAGCTGCGGGTACAGCGCGTTCTCGGCGATCGGCGGGGACACCGGGTTGTTGCTGTCGCCGCGCTTGAACGCGGACGTGGTCAGCAGGTAGCCCACCAGGTAGATCGCGATGTTGTTGAGCATGATCGTGACGATCACCTCGTTGGCGCCGGTGCGGGCCTTGAGGTAGCCGGCGATGCCCGCCCACAGGCCGCCGCCGATGACGCCGCCGATCACGGCGAGCAGCAGGTGCAGCACCGGGGGCAGGTCCCAGGCGAACCCGATGTAGCCGGCGAAGATCGCGCCGAGGATGATCTGGCCCTGCGCACCGATGTTGAACATGCCGGCCCGGAAGCCGATGCCCAGGCCGAGGCCCGCGAGGATCAGCGGGACGGACCAGGTCATGGTCTCGGTGATCGGGCGGATCCCGCGGGCGAACGTCGCGGCGCCCGGGTCGAAGACGGCGCCCTGGAACAGGGCCACGTACGCGCCCCAGACGGCGTCCCACGCCGCGGAGAAGAAGTCCGCCGGCCGCGCGAAGAAGTACCCCGCGGCGTCCTGCACGGCGCTGTCCGCGGCCGCGATCAGCACGCCGGAGATGACGAGCGCGAGCACGAGGGCGGCGAGCGTCACCAGCCAGCTGCTCTCCAGCATCTCGCGGAGCGCGCCCTGGGCGCGCTGCTCGAGGCCGTCGTCGCGGCGCGCCGGGGCGGTGGACCCGGCCGGCGGCTGCTCGGGGGCGGGGGTCGCCTGGCTCACTTGCTCTCCTCCTCGGAGGCCTCGATGTCGGCCTCGCCGAGCACGGTGTGGTGGGTCGCGGCCTGCTGCACGGCCTCGGCCTGCGGGACGCCGGCCATCATGAGGCCGAGCACGTCGCGGTCGGTGCCCCCGGGGACGATGCCGACGATCCGGCCGCGGTACATGACGACGATCCGGTCCGCCAGGGCGAGCACCTCGTCGAGCTCGGTCGAGACGATGATGACCGGGGTGCCGGAGTCCCGCTCCTGCACGATCCGCTTGTGCACGAACTCGATGGACCCGACGTCGAGGCCGCGGGTGGGCTGGGACGCGATGAACAGCCGCAGCGGGCGGGACATCTCGCGGGCCAGGACGACCTTCTGCTGGTTGCCGCCGGACAGCGTGCCGGCGTGCGCCTCGGTCGACGGCGTGCGGACGTCGAACTCGACGGTCCGGCGCTCGGCGTTCTCCTGGACCCGCTTGGGGTCCAGGGAGATGCCGCGGGCGAACGGCGCGCGGTCGTACAGGTCGAGGATGAGGTTCTCGGCGACCGAGAAGTCGGCGACGACGCCGTCCTCGGTCCGGTCCTCGGGGACGAACCCGACCCCGGCGTCGAGCACCTGCTTGACCGTGCGGCCGACCAGCTCGGTGCCGTCGAGCACGACGGACCCGGCGACCGGCTGCTCCAGGCCGAGGATGACCTCGGTGAGCTCGGTCTGGCCGTTGCCCTGCACGCCGGCGACCGCGACGATCTCGCCGCGGGCGACGTCGAACGACACGTCGTCGACCTGGCGCACGCCGGCCTCGTCGAGCACGGAGAGGTTCCGCACCTGCAGGGCGACCTCGCCTGCCTGCGCGGGCGCGCGGTCGACGCCGAGCGAGACGGACCGGCCGACCATGAGCGAGGCCAGCTCGGTCTCGGCGGCGTCGGGCCGGGCGCTGCCGACGACCTGTCCGCGGCGGATGACCGTGATCCGGTCCGCGACGGCGCGGACCTCACGGAGCTTGTGGGTGATGAAGACGATGGACGTGCCCGCCGCCTTGAGCTGCCGCATGATCGCGATGAGCTCGTCGGTCTCCTGCGGCGTCAGCACCGCGGTGGGCTCGTCGAGGATCAGGACCTTCGCGTCCCGCGACAGCGCCTTGATGATCTCGACGCGCTGCTGCGCGCCGACCGGGAGGTCCTCGACCAGGGCGTCGGGGTCGACGTCGAACCCGAACCGGTCGGAGATCTCCTTGACGCGGCGGCGCGCCGCGGTCAGGTCGAGCATGCCGCCGCCCTTGACGGGCTCGTACCCGAGGACGACGTTCTCCGCGACGGTGAAGACCGGGACCAGCATGAAGTGCTGGTGCACCATGCCGATGCCCGCGGCCATCGCGTCGCCCGGGCCGGCGAACTCCACCGGCCGCCCGTCGACGAGGATCTGGCCCTCGTCCGGGTCGTAGAACCCGTACAGCACGTTCATGAGGGTGCTCTTGCCGGCACCGTTCTCGCCCAGCAGCGCGTGGATCTCGCCGGGCTCGACCACCAGGTCGATGTGGTCGTTCGCCACCAGGGCGCCGAAACGCTTGGTGATCCCCCGCAGCTCGAGCTTCACGTGGGAATGCTCCTTCGGTCGATCGTGTCGCTGCGCACACTAGGCCAAACCGGACGGCCGGAGACAGCCGCAAGGTCCCGGGTGCGCGGGTGAACGCAGCGGTGGGGGGGGGGGGGGGGGGGGGGGGGGGGGGGGGGGGGGGGGGGGGGGGGGGGGGGGGGGGGGGGGGGGGGGG
>NZ_JBYTEP010000098.1:0-6409 GCF_058792015.1 Cellulomonas sp. EB106-03-03-XG116 | reverse complement strand
GCGATCGCCTCGACCTGCCGCTGCTCGCCCGTGCGCGGTGTCCCGCCGGCGGCCACGACGGGGTCCGGGCCGAAGTCCGTCAGGCAGGTCCCGTCGGGCCCGTAGACCGGCAGCACGACGGCGGCGACCGGGTCGCCGTCGGAGTGTTCCTGCAGGTCAGATGCCATGGAACGACACTACCGACGCCCACCGACGCGAACCCCGGCGGCCGCCCTCGCCCTGGGGACGCAGCATGACCATGGCGCCTGTGGAGGACTCGGCGATAGCGCGGCGAGCCGTGCCGGAGCCCGCCGCCCCCCGAGTGGTCAGCCGCGGGCGTCGCCCCGCGGTCCCGAGGGCGGTCCCGGCGGCACGTCCGGCGACCCCGCCGCCCCCGCCGACCCTGCCGCCCCCGCCGACCCCACCGCCTCCGGCGGCGTCACCTCCGCCGCGGACCCCGGGATCGCGATCGCCGACACCACCGCCCCTGCCGCCATGAGCCCGGCGCACGCCAGCATCGCCACGGGGTGCGCGTCGGCGAGGACGTCCGGGTCGGACAGCCCGGCGCCGACCCCCGCCACCAGGGGCAGCACCGCGACGGCGAGCAGCCCGGCGACGCGTGCGACGGCGTTGTTGGTCGCGGACGCCACGCCGGCGAGGTGGTCGGGCGCCGCGGCGAGCGCGGTGGCCGTCAGCGGCGCGACGGTGAGCACCAGGCCCACGCCGACCAGCAGGACCCCGGGCAGCACGTCGAGCAGGTAGTGCGCGTCTGGTCCGATGCCGCCGAGCAGCACGGCCCCGGCGCCGGCGAGCAGCGGCCCGACGGTCATCGGGATCCGCGGCCCGATCCGGGCGCCCAGCGCCCCGCCCTGCGCCGACAGCAGCAGCATCAGGAGCGTGACCGGCAGGGACGCGATCCCGGCGGCGAGCGGCGACCAGCCGGTGACGACCTGCAGCGTCACCGGGAGGAAGAAGAAGATGCCCGTCAGCGCCGCGTAGACGAGCAGCGTGGCGAGGTTCACCGCGGCGAACGGCCGCCAGCGGAACAGCCGCAGCGGCAGCGCCGGGTGGTCCGAGCGCGCCTCGGCGACGAGGAACGCGGCCAGGGCCAGCACCCCCGCGGCGCCCACGGCCAGCACCGGGCCGGTCGGGGCCCCCGCCTCGGACCACGCCGTGAGCGACCACGTCAGCGCGCCGAGCCCGATCCCCGCGAGGACGGTGCCCAGGACGTCGAGCCGGCCGGACGCCTCGGGGTCCGCGGACTCGGGGACGAACCGCACGGCGACGACGACCACCAGCGCCGCGAGCGGGATGTTGATCCCGAACACCCAGCGCCAGCCGACCTGCTCGACGATCCAGCCGCCCAGGAAGGGCGCCACCGCACCGGCGGCACCGCTCAGCCCGGACCACGCGCCGATGGCCTTGGCCCGGTCGCCGGCCACGAACGTGGCCTGGAGGATCGCCAGCGACCCCGGCGTGAGCAGCGCGCCGCCGACGCCCTGCAGTGCGCGCGCCGCGACGAGCAGCCCGACGGTGGGGGCGAGGGCGCACAGCACCGAGGCGGCGGCGAACGCGACGGTGCCGACGAGGAACACCCGCCGCCGGCCGAACCGGTCGCCCAGCGACCCGCCGAGCAGCAGGAGCGCCGCGAGGGTGAGCGCGTAGCCGTTCACCGTCCACTGCAGCCCGGCGGTCGTGGCGCCCAGGTCGTCGGCGATGGCGGGCAGGGCGATCCCGACGACCGTGCCGTCGAGGAAGACGAGGGCGGACCCGAGGACCGTCGCGAGCAGCGTCCCCCGTCCCGCGGGGGAGGACAGCACCAGGCCCGCGGGCGCTCGGTCGGGGGCGTCGGCGGGCACGGGACCTCCCTGCGGCTCGGGCCGTCGGTGCCGCCCCCGGAAGACCCGTCGGGCGCCCCGTCGTGCCCTGCGACAGTACGACCGCGGACCCCCGCCGGGCACCCCTGCGAGGGGTGGGTGACCCCTACCCGGCGTGTCGTTCGGTCAGCGGACACGCGCCGCGTCAGGCACAGTAGGCGGGTGGGTGACGTCAGGGACCTTCGTTCGGCGCCGGGTGCGCGGCGTGCTGACGCGCGCGCGGAGCACGACGAGCTGGTCCTGGACGCCCGTCGGTCGGCCCCGCGCGCGGCGCGGCACTGGATCATGCACCGGGTGGCCGCCTCGGGTGTGTCGGGGTCGGCGAACCAGGTGATCGAGCTGCTGACCGGTGAGGTGGTGGCGAACGCCGTCGTGCACGGGCCCGAGCACGGGCGCGTCCGCGTGGCGGTGCGGATCGACCACCGCGGCGTCCGCGTCGCGGTGACGGACGAGAGCCCCGCGCGCCCGCAGGTGCAGCACCCCGCGCCGACCGCGGTCAGCGGCCGCGGCATGGCGCTCGTCGAGGCGCTGTCCCGCACGTGGGGCGTCGACGAGCACGGCGCGGACGGCAAGACCGTCTGGTTCCTCGTCGACCCCGAGGCCGACTGACCCCCGGCGCCTCCCGGGCCGGTCCGATCCCTGCGGTTCGTCCGGCCCCACCCGTCCGGCCCCGCCCGTCCGGGTCAGCCGGTCCGTCCGGCCCCGCCCGCCCGGGTCAGCCCGCGCGGCCCCCGCCGAGCGCCAGGTCCACGACCAGCGCGCGGTGGTCCGACATGCCCGTGTCGACCGCGACGGGCTCGCTCGACGGCACGACCGGGCCGTCGAGGAGCACGTGGTCGATCTGCCGGTCCGGGACCTCGACGGGGAAGGTGTCCACCCGCCCGACGGAGCGCCACCCGGACACCCGCGCGGGCGTCGCGCCCTCGAGGTTGAGGTCCCCCGTGACGGCCAGCGGCCTCGGCAGGCCCCGGCACGCCCGCACGAGGTGCCGCAGCTGGACCACGTTCCAGGCGGTGATGAACGTCAGGTGGGTCGCGACGACGGTGATCGGGCCGTCCGGGGTCTCGACGACCGCCGCGAGCGCGGCGCGCTGCTCGTCCTGCACCAGCGACGGCCGCCGGTTCCCCCGGTGCACCATCGGCACCCGGCGGCGCAGCGTCGGCAGCGTGAGCACCCGCCACGCGCTGACGGGGTGCCGGCTGAGCAGCGCGATGCCGTAGGCGGCGATCGCCGGCTGGTCCTCGCCCGTGGCAGCGGTCCAGGTGCCGGGGTGGCCGTGCAGCGTCGCGACGAACCGGTGCGCCTGCGCGCCCATCGCCTCCGCCGCGACGGCCGTCAGGTCGGCGCCGTGCGACCGCGGCTGGTCGCGGTCGACCTCCTGGAGGGCCAGGACGTCGGCGTCGAGCCCCCGCACGGCCGAGGCGAACCGGTCCAGGTCCACCTTGCCGTCGGTCAGGCTCCGCCCGTGCAGGATGTTGAAGGTCGCGAGTCGCACGTCCGCGATTCTTCCCGTCGCTCTGCGGACGCGCGCGTCGTCGTGCAGACTCCGGGGGCATGACGTCCGACGCCGCGACCGCCGCAGCCGTGGGTGCCGGGGTGGGCCCCGGCGCCGCGGACCCGCCCGACCCGCGCACCGCGCTGCAGGACGCCCTCCGGATGGCGGCCGTCGCGCTCGAGGAGGCGGGGATCCCGTTCGCCCTGGTCGGCGGGTACGCCGCCTGGGCCCGGGGCGCGCCGGAGCCCGACCACGACGCCGACTTCGCCATCTCGGAGGAGGACGTGCCGGAGGCCCGGGCCGCGCTCGCCGCCGCCGGCCTGGACGTGCAGGACCCGCCCGAGAACTGGCTGTTCAAGGCGTTCCACCACGGCGCGCTCGTCGACATCCTGTTCCGCATGGTCGGCGAGCCGATCACGCACGAGATGCTCGCGCGCTCGGACGTGATGGAGGTGCTGGCGGTCCGGATGCCGGTGCTCGACGCCACGGACATCATCTCGGCGAAGATGCGGGTGCTCGGGGAGCACTACTGCGACTTCACGCGGATGATCGCGATGGTCCGGGCGCTGCGCGAGCAGATCGACTGGGAGCGGGTGCGGGCGGAGACCGCGGGGACGCCGTACGGGCGCGCGTTCCTGCTGCTGGTGCACGAGCTCGGCGTCTCGCCGGTGGGCCCCGCGGACCTCTGACCCCACCCGTCGTGACGAGGGGTGCAAGAACTGGTCCCGACGCGACACAGTGGTGGCACAGGCGCGCGCCGACGCGCGCGCCTCGCCACCGACGCGAGGGGAACGCGTGCACAGCGCTCAGCAGCCGGTCGCCGGGACGGACGACGCCGGGACGGACGACCCCGGGACGGACGACCCCGGGACGGACGACGTCGCCGGGTCGGACGCGCCCGCGCCCTCCGCCGACGCCCCCGCCGGGCCGCGGGACGAGCCCTGGTTCGAGGACCTGTTCGCCCGGCACGCGACCGCCGTGCACCGGTACCTGCTGCGCCGCGGTGCGGCGGACGACGCCGAGGACCTGGCGGCCGACGTGCTGACGGTCGCCTGGCGCCGGCGCGCGGAGGTGCCCGACGGCCTCGAGCTGCCCTGGCTCTACCGGACCGCGGGCTTCGTGCTCGCCAACCACCGCCGCAAGGGCCGCCCGGTGCCGGTGGAGACGGTCCCCGACGAGCCCGACCCGGACGACCCCGCGGTCCTGGCCGTGCGCGACGAGCGGGTGCGCGAGGCGCTCGCCCGGCTCAGCGCGCGCGACCGGCAGGTGCTGCTGCTGACCGCCTGGGAGGGGCTGTCCGGCGAGGACCTCGCGCTCGTGCTCGGGGTGTCCCGCGGTGGCGCGGACGCCGCCCTGTCCCGCGCCCGCGCGCGGCTGCGGGAGGCGTGGGCGGCGGACTGACCGCCGCCCGTCCCCGGCGCTCCGCGTGCAAGGCCCGGCGGGCCGGTGACACAGAGGGGGTGGACGCGCCCCGCGCCGCACCGGCGGAGGGCGCACGGACCCGAGGAGACCACCGTGGACGAGCACCGCGACCAGCACCCGGAGCCGGCCGGCACCCCCGGCGGCGCGGACGACGAGGCCCTCGCGCGCCTGCGCGCCGCCGACCCGGCCGCCGACGCCCGGCCGGACACGGCGGCGCTGCGGGCCGAGGTCGCCCGCCGCACCGCCGCCGACGCGCCGGCCGCCGGCCCCGACGGCTCGCCCGCCCCCGACGCCGCACCCGCCCCCGACGGCGACACCGTCGTCCTGCTCGCCCCGCGCCGCCGCTCGCGGTGGCTCCAGGTCGCCGCCGTGGCCGCGGCGGCCGCCGTGGTCGCGGGCGCGGGCGGCTACGCCGTCGGCGCGACCGGCGGCGACGGGGACGCGATCACGGCCGAGGCGCCCATCACCCTGCAGGGAGCCGGCCCCGAGGCGGCGACGGCGATGTCGGGCGCGGCCTCCACGGCGGACATGCGGATCGCGCCGTGGTTCGGCGGCCGGGCGGTGTTCACCGCCTCGGGTCTCGCCGACGACGCCGGCTCCGGCCACGCGTGGGCCTTCGACGCGGCGTCGGTGTTCTCCGCGGAGACCGCGGCGCGCGTCGCGGGCGTCCTGGGCGTGGCCGGCGACCCCGTGCAGCAGTACGGCGCGTGGACGGTCGGCCCGCAGGACGGCTCCGGCCCCACCGTGTCGCTGCAGCCCGACGGCACCGCCGGGGTCAGCTACTTCGACCCGACGCGCGACCCGTGGTCCTGCACCGCGTCGGCGCCGGACCAGCCGGACGGCGGCGCGACGTCGGACGGCTCCGCCGGGGCGGCGTCCGAGGGCCCGGCCGCCGGCGAGTCGTCCCCGGAACCCGGGGTGCTGGACCCGTCGCTCGTCGACCCGGCGCTGCCGACCGTCGTCGGCCCCTCGTGCGAGCCGGCGGGCGGCCCCGCGCCGGCGGGTGACGCCGCGACCTCGGCCGTCCGCGACCTGCTCGGCTCGCTCGGCGTCGACCCGGAGGGCTTCCAGTACGAGGTCGTCGACACGGGCGACGCCCGCTCGTCGTCGGTGACGGCGTACCAGGTGCTCGACGGGCAGCAGACCGGCCTGACCTGGTCGGTGACGCTCGTCGCCGACGGGGTGCAGTCGCTCTACGGGTCGCTGGCCCCGCTCGTCGACCTCGGGGAGTACCCGGTCGTCGGTGCGGCGACCGCGGTGGAGCGGCTGAACGACCCGCGGTTCGGCTCCGGCTCCGGCGGCGTCATGCCGCTGGCCCGCGCCGAGGCCACCGACGGCGCCGCCGCGGGCGACTCGTCCGCCGCGGCCTCCGCCGACCCGACGGTGCCGCCGACCGCCACCCCCGGCGCGGCGATCCCGTGGTCGGTGCAGCAGGTCACGATCACCGGGGCCCGGCTCGGCGTGACCCAGGTATCCGGCACGGACGGCGTGGCCCTGCTGGTGCCGGCCTACGAGCTCTCCGACGACGACGGCTCCACCTGGAGCGTCATCGCCGTCGACGAGGGCTCGCTCGATCTCGCCGGGTGACCGGCGACGGGGGGGGGGGGGGAGGGGGGGGGGGGGGGGGGGGGGGGGG
>NZ_JBYTEP010000097.1:0-6882 GCF_058792015.1 Cellulomonas sp. EB106-03-03-XG116 | reverse complement strand
GCATAAGAGACAGGCCCCGGCGCGCCCGCCGACGCCGGCGCGCCCGGCAGCACCGTCCCGCCGAACCGCCGGGCCGGGTCGGCGATGCCCTCGCGGAACGCCGCCAGGCTGTTCGGCCGCGAGTCGACCCGCCAGTCGTTCGTCGCCAGCTCCCCGCCGACGTAGGTGGTGACGGCGAGGTTGAACCAGGAGAACCCGATGACGTCCTCGTTGGCCCCCGGGTCGAAGCCGTGGAAGAACGACCGCAACCAGGCGGGCTTCGTGCCGCCGAGCTCGGAGGCGCCCACCTCGGCCAGCAGGATCTTCTTCCGGGTGATCGCCCGCAGCTGGTCGAGCGTCCGGTCGTAGGTGAACGCGAAGGTCGAGTCGTTGCCGTCGCGGATCGGGGGGCGCTGGTACCCCGAGACGCCGACCCAGTCCACGTACCCGTCGCCCGGGTACAGGCTGCGCAGGTAGCTCGGCCGGGCCAGGGGTCCGCCGAGGTTGTTGACGATGTTCGGCGCCCAGACCCAGATGACGTACCGGTTCGCGCCGTTCGCCTCGAACACGTCGTGCACGTGCCGCCACATCCGGGCGAAGTCGCCGCGGCCGTTGCCGTTCACCGACCGGCCGCCGGCGTTCTGCTCCGCCCACGGGTACCAGGACCCGTTCATCTCGTGGTCGAACCGGATCGCGACCGGCAGGCCGGTCGCGACGACGTCGCGCGCGAACCGGGTGAGGTACGCGTCCCAGTCGCCGGCGAGGATCCGGGGCAGGGAGTACGCGGGCTCGTCGGTGACCCCGTTCTTCGCCTCGATCGGCCGGGACTCCCAGGTGAGCAGGGGGAGCATCCCGCGCTGCCAGGCCCGGGTCACCGCGTTGGCGCGGTACTCCTGGTCCCAGCCGCTGAAGTACCCGACCATGTTCGGGGTCCGCCCGACCTTCACGGCCGCCGCGTCGAAGGTGGACCAGCTGAACGGCGCCTGCTCGGTGTACATGCCGTAGTACCGCAGCGCCGGGTCCAGCAGCGCCTCCCGGGACGGCGCGGTGGGCCGCGGCGTCCCGGTCGAGCCGGTGCCGCCCGTGCCGCTCGTGCCACCGGGGGTCACGCCGACCGACCCGGCGGTCCCGGCGCCGGCCGCCGCGCCGGCCCCGCCCCCGCGGACCGTCGCGCCCGAGCCCGACCCGGACACCGAGCCGCCCGAGCGGCCCGCGCCGTCGCCGGACCGCCCGGACCGCCCGGTCCCGCCGCCCGACCCCGACCCGCCGCCCGACCCGCCGCCGGCGGCCGCGGCCTGCGCCTGGCGGCGCGCCTCCGCGTCGCGCTCGGCCTGGGCCGCCGCGGCCGCCTCCTGGCCGTGCCGCCGGGCCGCCTGCTCCTGCCCGACGACGCCGCGGAGCGCGTCGCTCTCCGCCTGCTCGGAGGCGAGCCGGCCCCGGAGGGCGGCGTTCTCGGCGGCGAGCCGCTGCTCGGTCGCGGAGGGTCCGGCCGCCGCGGCGTCGTCGTGCTGCCCGGTGGGCGAGGTCCACACGATCACGGTCAGCG
This sequence comes from Cellulomonas sp. EB106-03-03-XG116, assembly GCF_058792015.1. Classification (NCBI taxonomy): domain Bacteria; kingdom Bacillati; phylum Actinomycetota; class Actinomycetes; order Micrococcales; family Cellulomonadaceae; genus Cellulomonas; species Cellulomonas sp. EB106-03-03-XG116. The sequence goes on along the minus strand of NZ_JBYTEP010000097.1, from coordinate 5,357 downwards.
CGACCAGGGCGAGCGCCACGACGGCGGTCGCGAGCCGGGCGCGCCGGGTCGTCATGCGGCGGGTGCCGGGCAGCCACCACGGCTGGCCGGTCATCGGGAGGGCGGGGTGCTCAGACATAGAGGAGTGCCTCCGAGGCGAGCAGGACCGCGGCGACGAGGTAGGGCACGGCCGCGAGCGGGTTGGGGCGACGGCGCCGGGGTGCGGTCGTCGCGGTGCGGGTCCGGTCCCGGACGCGCAGCGGTGCGGCGGCCAGGGCCGTCGCCGTTGCCGTGCCGCCGCCCGCGCCGCCGACGGCGCCGCCGCCCGGGTCGGCCGCCACGCGGCTCGCGGCACCGGGCAGCGCCGGGAGCGCGTCCGCGCCCGGCGGCGGGACGGCGTCGTCGGACCCGCCGGGGCCGCGGCCCGCGTAGGCCCCGGAGCGCGTCCCCCAGCCCGAGACGTGCGCCATCCGCAGGAACCCGAGGAGCCGCACCGGCATCAGGAACAGGGTCGAGACGACGATGAACACCGGCAGGCGCAGCGCGTCGGAGGGCACCTCCTGCAGGTGCCGGATCTGCCGGACCGCCATCGACAGCACGGACGAGGCGACCATGAGCGCGATCACGGAGTACCAGCCGCGCCGGGCGCCGTAGGACTCGAGCATGGCCTCGTACAGGTTCACGCCGGTGCCGGTCGCGGCGCGGTAGACCCAGCCGGCGATCGTGCCCAGGAGCAGGAACGGCAGCAGGATGTCGGCGACGAAGAACACCGCGAGCAGCGGGGCGTGCCGGAGCATCCAGGGCAGCATCCGCAGGGTGTTGTACTGGCTGCCGCGCGCCCAGCGCAGCTGCTGCCGGAACAGCTTGCCCACCCGGAGCGGGGCGTCCGTGTAGACGAGGCTGGTGTGCTGGTAGGCGGTCCGGTAGCCCTGCTTCAGCGTGAGGTTGGTGAGCGTCCGGTCGTCGGAGACCTCGAGGAAGACGCCGAGGAACCGACCGGTGAGGAAGGCGGGCATGGCGCGGTCCAGCGCCGACCGGCGGAAGGCGATGGTGCGCCCCGGGAGGCAGCCGACGGTGCCGAGGACGGACTGCGCCGGCATCGCGTACAGGGAGCGGGAGTTCTCCAGCCAGTCGGCCCACCGGGTGAGCCAGGAGCGGTCCGGGTCGAGGATGCGCTGCCGCGTGGTGACCCCGCCGACCCGGGGGTCGGCGAACGGCTTGACCAGCTCGGTGAGGGTGCCGGGGGTCCAGACGGTGTCCGAGTCCACCAGCACGACGACGTCGCCCTGCGCCTGCTCGACGCCGATCCGCACGGCGCCGCGCTTGCCCGGCACCGGGGTGTGGGTCCAGCGCACCAGCGGCGCGAACTCGTCGCAGACGCGCTCGAGGCCCGGGTTGCGGTCCCCGTTGATGACCACGACGACCTGGTCCGGGCGCTGCTCGACGACGCGGCGCAGCACGTCCCGGAACAGCGGCAGCGGCTCGTCGACGACCGGCACCACGACCGTGGTCGTCTCGTGGTGCGGCTCGGTCCACGGCCGGTACCGGCGGGACAGCACGACCTTGAGCAGCCAGAGCGCCCACACGAGCGCCGAGAACACGGCGAACAGGTAGATCTCGGCCTGGTCGGCGGCGAGCTGCCGGACCTGCAGGATGAAGATGAACACGGCCCACCCCCGAGGCGCGTGCTGGCAACGGCGCGGTGCTGGTCGGTGGCGACGGTCGTCCGTCGGCGGCGGGGAGCAGCCGGCTGGGTGCAGCTGCTCCGGCGCGGGTGGCCCCTGCGGGGCGTGGCCCCTGCGGGGCGTCGCGTCCCAGAGTGGGGGGAGGGCGGCGCGCGGCGCAAGACCCCCCGCGACTCCGGGTCACCATCCGGACGGAGCGCGTCCGGATGGCGGATGCGCCCCGGGCGTCCGGGAGCCGCGCAGCCGGCGGCCCCGCGCGCCTCCGGGGACGACGGAGGGGCGCCCCGACGGGCCGGCGCTCCCTCCGCGCGCCGACCCGCCGGGACGCCCCGTCCCGTGGCCGCCCGTCAGGCGGCGAGCCGCCCCAGACCCGCGAACTGCCAGCCGGCGGTGCGCCAGCGGGCCGGGTCGAGCTTGCCGCGCGCGTCGACGACGCGGGGCGTGGCGGTGAGCGGCGCCAGCTTGTCGGCGTCCGCGTTCGCGAACTGGTCCCACTCGGTGAGGACCAGGACGACGTCGGTGCCCTCGACGGCCTCCTCGATGGAGGTCGCGTACGACAGCGTCGGGAACGACCGGCGCGCGGTGTCGCCCGCCTCGGGGTCGAACACCGTGACCTGCGCGCCGCGCAGGTGCAGCGCCGCCGCGACGTTGAGCGCCGGGGAGTCCCGGACGTCGTCGGTGTCGGGCTTGAACGCCGCGCCGAGGACGCCGATCCGGCGGTTCAGCACCGAGCCGCCGCAGGCCTCGACCGCCATGTCCAGCACGCGCTCGCGCTGGCCCATGTTGATCTCGTCGACCTGCTGCAGCAGCGCCGAGGCGCGGTAGGCGCCGAGCTCGTTGGCGCGGTGCATCAGCGCGCGGATGTCCTTCGGGAGGCAGCCGCCGCCGAAGCCGAGACCCGCGTTGAGGAACTGCCGGCCGATGCGGACGTCGTGCCCGAGGGCGTCGGCGAGCACCGTGACGTCGGCACCGGCCGCCTCGCACACCGTCGAGATCGCGTTGATGAACGAGATCTTGGTGGCGAGGAACGCGTTGGCGCTGACCTTGACGAGCTCGGCGGTCGGCAGGTCGGTGACGACGACCGGGGTGCCCTCGGCGATCGGGCCGGCGTAGACCTCGCGCAGCGTCGCCTCGGCGCGGGCGGAGGTGCCGCCGAGCACGATGCGGTCCGGGTGCAGGGTGTCGTCGACGGCCTTGCCCTCGCGGAGGAACTCCGGGTTCCAGACCAGCTCGAGGGAGAGCCCCGCGGGGACCTTGGCCGCGACGAGCTCGCGCAGCCGGGCCGCGGTGCCGACCGGGACGGTCGACTTGCCGACGATCAGCGCGTCCTTGGTCAGGTTCGTCGCGATGGTGGTCGCGGCGGACTCCACGTAGGAGAGGTTCGCGGCGTGGCTGGTCTTCATCTGCGGGGTGCCGACGCAGATGAAGTGCACGTCGCCCCACGCGGCGGCGGAGGCCAGGTCGGTGGTGAACCGCAGCCGGCCGGTCTCGAGGTGCTTCTCGAGCAGCGGGTCGAGCCCGGGCTCGAAGAACGGCACCTTGCCGGCGGCGAGCGCGTCGACCTTGGCCTGGTCGACGTCGGCGCCCAGGACCTCGAAGCCGAGCTCGGCCATGGCGACCGCGTGCGTGGCGCCGAGGTAGCCGGTGCCGTACACGGCGATCTTCAGGGGGGCGGCGGGGCTGCCGCCGCCCGGGCGGGCCTCGGTCTCCTCGACGGGCAGGTCGGCCGCGGCCAGGCCCTCGGCGGACAGGGCGGCGGCGGAGAGGGACGCGTCGTTCATGGCAGTGCTCCTCACGGTGGGGCGCGGGTGGCGGGGAGTGCGGGTCCGGCGGGCGGTCACGGGGTCGCCGCCGGGGTCGGGGTGGCCGAGGCGGTCGCGCTGGGCGACGGCGCCGGGCTCGGCGAGGCGGTCGGCGCCGGGCTCGCGGTCGGGGACGGTGCCGGGGCCGGCGCCGCGGTCGGTGCCGGTGCGGCGGCGGCCGCGGGCTCCTCGGCCGCCGGTGCCGCGGCGACCGCGGCCGGCGCGGTGGCGAGCACCGTGCCGCCGAAGTTGCGCGCGGTGCCGGCGAGGCCGGTCCGGAACGCCTCGAGGCTGTTGGGCCGGGAGTCCACCCGCCAGTCGTTCGTGGCGAGCTGCCCGTCGACGTAGGTCGTGACCGCGAGGTTGAACCAGGCGAACCCGATGACGTCGTCGTTGCGGCCGGGGTCGAAGCCCTCGAAGAAGGATTTCACCCAGGCGGGCTTGGTGCCGCCGACCTCGGACGCGCCGACCTCGGCCAGCAGGATCTTCTTGTCGGTGATCTCGCGGAGCTGGTTGAGCGTCCGGTCGAACGTGTACCCGAAGGTCGCGTCGTTGTCGGACTTGTACGGCGGGCGCTGGTAGCCGGAGACGCCGACCCAGTCCACGTACGCGTCGCCGGGGTAGAGCGACCGCAGGAAGTCGGTGCTCTGGTTCGCGGCGGGCAGGTTGTTGACGATGTTCGGCGCCCACACCCAGATGACGTACTGGTTGGCGCCGTTCGCCTCGAAGACGTCGTGGACGTGCTGCCACATCTTCACGTAGTCGCCGACGTTGTTGCCGTTGATGGGGGCGCCGGAGCCGGTCTGCTCGGCCCAGGGGTACCAGACGCCGTTCATCTCGTGGTCCAGCCGGATCGCGAGCGGCAGGCCGGTCGACGCGATGTCCTTCGCGTACTGGGTGAGGTAGGCGTCGAAGTCGCCGGCGATGATCTTCGGCAGGGTGTAGTCCGGCTCGTCGACCACGTCGTTCCCGGACGCGATCGGCCGGGACTCCCAGGTGAGCATCGGCAGCATCCCGCGCTGCCAGGCGCGGGTCACCGCGTTGGCGCGGTACGCCTCGTCCCAGCCGCCGAAGAAGCCGACCATGGACTGCTGGCGGCCCACGTCGTTCGCCGCGTCGTCGAACGTGGCCCAGTTGAACGGGGCCTGCTCGGTGTACATGCCGAAGTAGCGGCTGGTCGGGTTCACCAGCGCGGCCTTGCTCGGGGCGGTCGGCTTCGTGGGCGCGGCCGGGGTGCTCGGGTTCTCGGGGCGCGGGTTGGTCGGGTTGGTCGCGCCGGACGACGAGCCGCCGCCGGAGCCGCCCGCCGCCGCCGCCGAGCCGCGGCCCGAGCGGGACGAGGAGGAGGACTTCGACGAGCCCGACGACCCGGAGGTCGCCTTCTTGCCCGCCTCGGCCTCGCGCTGCGCCTGGTTCTGCGCCGCGGACTCCTCGCCCTTCTTGCGCGCGGCCTGCTCGTCGCCCAGCACCTCGCGGAGGGCGTCGGCCTGCGCGCGGCTGGACTGGAGCTGGCCCTCGAGCTCGGCGTTCCGCTGCTGGAGCGCGAGCTCCGCGGCGGTGGGCTCGTCGGCCTGGGCGTTCACGATCGAGGAGACGGTCGGCAGGTTCCACACGACGGCGGTGACGGCCACGAGCGCCAGCACGATGACGGCGGTCGCGATGCGGGCGCGGACGGTCATCCGGCCCATCGTCGGGGCCCACCAGTGCTTGCCGCTGGGGGTGATGGGTGCGTCAGACATAGAGGAGGGCCTCCAGGGCGAACAGGACCACGGCGATCACGTAGGGGATCGCCGCGAGCGGGTTGAGCCGCCGGCGGGCGGGGGCGGGCGCGGCGGCACGGGCGTGCCGGCGCTGTCTCTTCTCCCCCCCTGACGCTGCCGACGAAGGCCGT
>NZ_JBYTEP010000096.1:0-7046 GCF_058792015.1 Cellulomonas sp. EB106-03-03-XG116 | reverse complement strand
ACGGCCTTCGTCGGCAGCGTCAGATGGGGATAAGAGACAGGCCGCGCGGCTGTACCGGGCGACCGGCGCCGCCGCCCTGGACTTCCCGCTGCTGCCCGGCGACGTCGCCGCCCCCGGGTCGGCCGCGCGCGCCGCACCCGCCACGCCGCCGCCCGCGGACCGGCCGCTGACGGTCGGGTGGCTGTGCGTCCCGCCCGGGCCGCACTCCGGGGGGCACACGACGATGTTCCGGATGATCCGCGCGCTCGAGGACGCGGGCCACCGCTGCGTGCTCTACCTCTACGACCGGCACGGCGGCGACGTCGCCCGGCGCGCGGCGGTCGTGCGTGCGGGGTGGCCGGAGGTGCGCGCCGAGGTCCGCGACGTCGCGGACGGCATCCACGGCGTCGACGCGTGCGTGGCGACGTCCTGGCAGACCGCGCACGTGCTCGCCCTGCGCGGCACCGACCCGATGCGGCGGCTGTACTTCGTCCAGGACGTCGAGCCGTACTTCTACCCGCACGGCGCCCCGCGGGCCCTGGCGGAGGACTCCTACCGGCTGGGGCTGCGCGTCCTGGCGCTGGGGGAGATGGTCGCGGGGCACCTGCGCTCCGACCTCGGGGTCGACGTCGACGTGGTCCCGTTCGGGTGCGACACCGAGGTGTACCGGCCGCTCCCGCCCGCACCCCGCAGCGGGGTCGTGCTGTACGCGAAGCCCGACGTCGCCCGGCGCGGGTACGACCTGGCGCGGCTGGCCCTGCTGCGGTTCCACGCGGCGCACCCGGAGCAGGAGATCCACGTCTACGGCGATCCGGCGCGCGACCTCGGGGTCCCGGCGACCCGGCACGGCGGCCTGGACCCGGCTGCGCTGAACGTGCTGTACCACCGGACGCTCGCCGGGCTGGCGCTGTCGTTCACCAACATCTCGCTGGTCGCGGAGGAGATGCTGGCTGCCGGCACCGTCCCCGTCGTCAACGACGCCGCCGACGCCCGCGCCGACCTGCCGAACCCGCACGTCCGGTGGGCCGCGCCGACGCCCGCCGCCGTTGCCGACGCGCTGTCCGCGGCCGTCGAGCACCCCGACCCGGCCGGGCGCGCGGCGGCGCTCCACGCCAGCGTGGCGGGCCGGTCGTGGGCGGGGTCGCAGGCGCGGCTGGTGGCGCTCGTGGAGCGGCACGTGCGCGGGGTGCCGGTCGCGGGCGACGCGGGTGCCGCCGGGGGCACGAGCGCCCGCGGCGAGGACCCGGCGGGGGACGCCGCCGGCGCGCGGGCGGCCGGCCCGTGACCGCCGCCCCGGGCAGCCCGACCCTGCTCGTGCTCACGCCCTCCTACCGCCCCGACCACGCCCTGTGCGTGGAGCTGAACCGGTCGGTGCTGCGGCTCGCGCCGCCCTCCGTGCGGCACACCCTGGTGGTGCCGCCCGCCGACCTCGACCTGTTCCGGCCGCTCGCCGGCGACCGCACGACGGTGCAGGACGCCCGGGCGGTCGTGCCGCGCCCGCTGCGCAAGGTCCCCGGCCTGAACCTGTGGCTGGACCCGCGCGCCCCGTTCCCGCCGGTGCGCGGCTGGGTCGCGCAGCAGGTGGTCAAGCTCGCGGCGGTCGCCGCGGCCGACGCCGACCTGGTGCTGCTCGCCGACTCCGACCTGGTGTTCGTCCGGCCGTTCGGGCCGCGGACGTTCGCCCCGGACGGCGCCGTGCCGCTGTACCGCCGGGAGGGCGCCGTCTCCGCCCACCTGCCGCGGCACGTCCGGTGGCACGAGGTCGCCCGGCGGCTGCTCGGGCTTCCCCCGGGCGACGAGCCGGCCCGGCCCGACTACGTGTGCTGGCCCTGCGTCTGGGATCCGGCGGTCGTGCGCCGCATGCTCGCGCGTGTCGAGGCCGTGACCGGGCTGCCGTGGGCCGCCGCGGTGGGGCGGGAGCTGCACGTCTCCGAGATGGTGCTGTACGGCGTGTACCTCGACGAGGTCGAGGGCCGCGAGCGCCCGGTGCCGCACACCGACGACATGCGGTGCCCCGCGTACTCGGACGAGGCCCCGCTCGACCGCGACGGGCTGGCGGCCTTCCTCGCCCGGGTCCGGCTGCGGGACGTGGCGGTCATGGTCTCGGCGAAGTCCGGCACGGCGCTCGACCTGCGCCGCCGCCTGATCGCGGACCGCGTGGCGGGCTGACGGCCCACCCGGCGACCGCGCGGCGGGGTCAGCCGCGGCGCTTCGCGGTGGGCAGTCCGGTGCGGCCGGCGCCTGCGCCGCGGGCGGGCTCGTCGGCCGCGGGCGCGGGGTCGGGCGCCGCCTCGTCCGCGGGACCCGGCGGACGCGCCGCGGTCGCGGTCCTCGACGACCTGGCCCGCGCGGTCCCGCCGCCCCCCGCCCCGGTCGACCGCACCGGCGCCCGCTTCCCGCCGCGGGTCGTCCCGGGCCGCGCCGCGACGGCACCGGCCCGCGCCCCGGCGCCCGGGTCCCCGGCGTGCCCGTCCGCCCCCTGGGGGGCGGCTCGCTCCGCCGCCCGCCGCGCCCGCGCGCCGGAGCGCCAGCGCCCCAGGCTCGCCGCCGCGAACACCAGCACCGCGCCCCCGAGCAGCACGACGATGACGGCCCGCAGCCGGCTGGAGAACTGCTCCGTGGCGTCGTCCGGCGGGGCGAGCAGCAGCGGCGTGAACAGGTAGCGGTCGTCGGCGCCGTTGACCCGCTGCAGGTCGTCCAGCTCGCGCTCCAGGACGGTGCCGACCGCGGCGGTGGTGGCGACCGCCGCCTCGGGCGTCGGGCCCACGCCCGTGATGTCCACGACGAACCCGTTCCCGCCGACCCCCGGGCCCACGCCGTAGTCGGTGCCGACCCCGTCGGCCTGGAGCCGCTCCACCGTCGAGGCGGCCCCGAGCCGGGCGATCAGCGCGTCGGTGATGAGGTTGGTGTCGGCGGAGCGCAGGTACGGGTTGTCCGCGTTCAGGGCGGCGAGCGCGGGGTCGCGCTCCAGCTCCTCGGCGGTGGGCACGGCCGGGTTCACGAGGGCGTAGGTCGAGGTGACCTCGTAGCTGCGCGGTGCGAAGCCGTAGACGTACCCGGCGGCGGCCAGCGCCACCAGCAGCGCCGGCAGCACGTACCACCGCTGCTGCCACAGCGTCCTCAGGACGTCGGTCGGGTCCACGGGTCCTCCTCGTGACGCACCAGCAGCCACGCCGCCCCCGAGAGCCCGACCAGCGCGGGGAACGCCAGCGCGAAGACCGGGAAGGACAGCGAGTCGAACGTGAGCGAGCAGACCGCGCCCGCGAGCGTGCCGGCGGCGAGCGCCCCGGCCAGGCAGCGCAGCTCCGGCGAGCGCGCGGCGCCGGCCGCGTGCAGCCCGGTGACGCCGGGCAGCACCAGGTAGACGACGGTGGCGGCCACGCCGACGGCGCCCGTCGTCACCAGCGCGTTGAGGTACTGGTTGTCCAGGATGTGCAGCGCGTCCTCGGGCATGTAGTTGCCGGGCCCGAGACCGAGCAGCGGGTGCGCGTCGAACATCGCGACGACGCGCGGGTAGTTGTCGAGCCGGGTCGAGATCGACGGGTCGGAGGCGTCGGCGCCGAGCGCGCCGCCGAGCGTGCTGACCAGCCCGGGCACGGACAGGAACAGCCCGGCGACGGCGACCGGCGCGGTGACGAGCACCCAGTGCCGCGCCACCCGGGGGAGGAACGGCAGGACGACGACGGTCGCGACGGCGAGCCCGAGGACCCCCGACCGGGAGATGCTCATCGCGACGGCCAGCACCAGCAGGCCCGTCCGCAGCAGGTGCGCCCAGCGCCGGCCCGTGCGGTCGTACACCGCCCGCCAGATCGACAGGGGCAGGAGCATCGAGGCGACGACGCCGAGCTCGATGGGGGAGAACGTCGTGCCCGCGACGCGGACCAGGGCGCCCCGGGGCTGGAACGGGGTGTCGCCCCCGTTCGGCGTGAAGCCCGGCATCACCCAGGGCGCCCAGTCCACCGGGTCGACGTGCAGCAGGAACTGCACGAGCGCGACCAGGCAGCACACCACGAACCCGTCGAGGAGCGCCCGGGCGCACTGCGCCGTGGCGGCGACCGACCGGGCGCACTCGGGGATCACCGTGACGAGGGTCGCGCTGGCGAGCACGAGCAGCAGCCACCGCTCGCCGGCCGCCCGGGTGACCACGGTGCTGCCGCCGGTCGTGCCCAGCCAGAGGGCCGCGGACGACGCGACGGTGGCGAGCAGCAGCGCCCCGACCGCGAGCCGGCCGGGGTGCCGCGCGGCCAGGGGGTCGTGCAGGCCCCAGGTCCAGGACACCAGCCAGAACGCGCCGAGCAGCAGCGTGAGCAGCATGGCCACGGTGCCGGCCGCGCCGACCGGGGCGACGACCATGCTCGCCGGCGCCGCGCCGATCGCGACCAGGGCGTAGCGCAGAAGCAGCGGCACGCCCCGGTCGCGGCCGGGTGCGACCGGCGTCCCGGTCACGGGCGCCGGCGCCTGCGGCAGGAGGGTCGTCACGGCGCGGCGCACCCCGGCGCGGCGCCGGGCGCGTGGTCGTAGCGGTACAGGTGGACGGCGAGGCCGTCGGCGAACGCGTCGCTGAACGCGCCGTCCACGATCGCGAGCTCCCGGTCCTCGCCGAGCACCGTGACGGTGCCGTCCGCCGCGCAGCGCAGGTCGAACCGCACGGTGGCCGCCCCGGTGCCGGTGGCGGCCACGAGCAGGTACTGCGTGCCCCCGTCGACCTTGACCGCGGTGTCCACCGGGCCGTCCGCGCGCACCGCGCCGTCCAGGAACGGCGCCGCGAGCGCCGGACCGAGCGCGGCCAGCTGCCGGTTGACGTCGGTGACCCACGGGCGGACGTCCGCGCCGCAGGCCTCGCGCAGCAGGTGGAACGACTCGCAGTCGCCGCCGAAGCTGTGGTTGAAGTACACGACGCCGCGCGCGCCGTGGATGACGCTGCTCCACACGGCGGCGCGGACCTGGGGGCCGGTGATCGTGGGGGCGTCGTCCTCGGAGAACGGGTGCCCGAGCTCGACGAACGCCCACACCGGCCGGCTGCCGGGCGGGTCCACCAGCGACCGCACCCGGTCGACGGTCCGCCCGTAGTTCGCCGGGCGCCGGCACTCCTGCTCCGTGAGCGGCTGCCCGCCGGCCAGCAGCGTCCCGCCCTCGTGGCCGCCGCAGATGTGCGGGTCGGTGAACCAGTAGGTGTCGACCGACACGACGTCGGCGTAGTCGTTGACGAACCGGGCGGCCTCGGCGTCGTCGAGGCGGAACGCGACCCCCTTGCCGTAGTTGGCGTACGTGAGCGCGCCCGCGGGCAGCCCGGCGCGCACGGCCGCCTGCACCGTGTAGCCGCACGGGGTGTTCGCGGGGTCGCACACCTCGCCCTGGCCGGGCCACAGCCCGGTCCAGCCGTTCTCACCGGCCCCCGCCCACATGTCCACCTCGTCGGCGAGCACGCCCCCGGCCGCGCGCGGGTCCTCCCGGCCGACGAGCGCCGCCAGGCCGGTGCCGTCGAGCAGCGCGAGGTCGGAGTCCGTGGTGAGGTCCACGTAGGTGGTGAGGCCGGCCGCGAGGTCGAGGCGGACGTCCCCCGGGTCGGTGACGCTCTCGAGCCAGACCCCGACCGGGAACGCCCGCTGCTCGGGCGGCAGCGTCGGGTCGAACGCGTCGTAGAAGCCCGGGCCGCCGTCGACCTCCCGCCACGCGAGCGGGTCCGGCCACGTGGGCCCGGGCGTCGGGGACGCGGACGGGTCTCCGGTCGGACCGGCGCAGGACCCGAAGCACACGCCGGCGACCGCGAGGCCGGTGCAGACCCGGCGGACGGCGCTCATCGCGGGCCCCCGTCGGCCGGGGCGGGGGCGAGCGGGCGGCGCAGGCGGTCGGTCGCGCCGGCCGGCGCCCGCGCCGCGTCGCGGGCCCCCGCCGCGTCCTGGCTCCGCGCGGCCACGAGGGCGAGCAGCGTGCCCGCGCCGCGGTCGCTGCCGTAGCCGGCCAGCACGTGCCGCCGGCCCGCCGCGCCGAGCGCCGTCGCCAGCGCCGGGTCCGCCGCGACCCGCGCCACCCCCGCGGCGAGCGCGGCCGGGTCCCGCGGGGGCACCAGCAGCCCGGTGCGGCCGTCGTCGACCAGCTCGCCGACGCCGCCGCCCGCGCACATCACGACCGGCAGGGTCGCCGCGAGCGCCTCCATCACGGCCACACCCAGCGGCTCGGCGTGGCTCGCCAGCGCGAACACGTGCGCCCCGGCGAGCTCGGCGTGCACCCGGTCCTCGCCGACCGCGCCCGGCAGCCGGACCCGGCCCGCGAGGCCGAGCTCCGCGACCAGCGCCTCCAGGTCCCGGCGGTACCCGTGGCCGCCGTCCTCGTCCTCGCCGAGGACGACGAGCCGGGCGTCCAGGCCGTCGTCGACGAGCAGCCGCACGGCGCGCACCAGGTCGTCGTGCCCCTTCGCCGGGTTCAGCCGGCCGCAGGAGACCAGGCGCAGCGGTCCGGCGCCCGGCCACGGCCGGTACGGGCTGGGCGGGGCGGACGCGTCGGGCTCGACGCCCATCGGCGCGACCGCGAGGGTCGCCGGCAGGTCCGGCCCGAGCGCGGCGCGCAGGTCCCGGCGCAGGCCCTCGGTGATCACCAGGCCGAACTCGGCACGGCGCCACTTGCCCCGCTGGTTCCCGCCGTAGTCCGCGAGCGGCCCGTGCAGCGTGAGGCTGTAGCCGGGCCCGCCGAGCAGCCGGGCGAGCGCGGCGACCTGGGCCGCGTCCGCGCTCGAGTGCACGTGCACGTGGGACCAGCCGCCCGCGCGGGCGAGCGCGGCGAGCCGGGCGGCCGCGAGGGTCAGGCCGGCGGCGCGGACCGTGCGCCGGGCGGCGCTGCCGGCGGAGCCCGCCGCGGCCGCCCCGGCCTCGCGCAGGACGCCCGGCGCCCGTCCGGCGACCGCCGCCCGCCCGAGCACGGCGACCGCGGCGGCGAGCGCCCGCGGCGACGGGTCGGCCAGGTAGGTCGTGCGGGCGGTCGCCTCGGCGGCCCAGGGGTGGGGGGGGGGGGGCGGAGGGGGGGGGGGGGGGGGGGGGGGGGGGGGGGGGGGGGGGGGGGGGGGGGGGGGG
>NZ_JBYTEP010000095.1:0-7227 GCF_058792015.1 Cellulomonas sp. EB106-03-03-XG116 | reverse complement strand
GCCGGTCCGCGCTGACGACCCCGCGCCGGCGACCCCGCCCGCACCCGCGCCAGCGCGCGCACCCGCACCTGTGCCCGCGCCGACCCCCGCACCTCCGCCCGCGCCGGCCGGGGACCCCGCACCCTCGAGCGGCGCCGCAGACGGCCCGTGCAGCCCGTACCGCCGCCGCAGCGGCCGCACCCGCTCGGACAGCCACCGGCGGTACTCCTCGGGCACGTAGGCGCCGTTCGCGTACAGCCGCCGGTAGTTCGGCACCAGCTCCGGCCGGTGCTCGGCGAGCCACGACAGCATCAGCGGCCGCACCGGCCCGCGCAGGTGCAGCGGGATCGTCGTCACCCAGGACGCACCGGCCTCGGCGAGGTCGCGGAACAGCCCGTCGAGGTGCGCGGTGGAGTCGGTGAGCCACGGCATGACCGGGGCGACGAGCACGCCGCACTCCAGCCCCGCCTCCCGCACCGCCCGGATCAGCCCGAGCCGGGCGCGCGGCGTCGGCGTCCCCGGCTCCATCGCCTGCTGCAGCTCCTCGTCGCCGATCGCGAGGGAGACGGCGACGCTCACCCCGACCTCCCCCGCCGCCTCGACGAGCAGCGGGATGTCCCGGCGCAGCAGCGTGCCCTTGGTGAGCAGCGACATCGGCGTGCCCGAGTGCGCGAGCGCCCCGATGATCCCGGGCATCAGCGCGTACCGCCCCTCCGCCCGCTGGTACGGGTCGGTGTTGGTCCCGAGCGCGACGTGCTCGTGCCGCCAGGACGGCCGGCGCAGCTCCGCGGTCAGCACGTCGACGACGTTGGTCTTCACCACGATCTGGGTCTGGAAGTCCTCGTCGGGGCCGAGCCCCAGGTACTCGTGCGTCGGGCGGGCGAAGCAGTAGGTGCAGGCGTGCAGGCAACCGCGCATCGGGTTCACGGTCCACCGGAACGGCATCGCCGACGCCTCGGGCACCTTGTTGAGGGCCGACTTCGCGTGCACCTCGTGGAAGGTCACGCCCGCGAACTCCGGCGTGCGGACCGACCGCTGGTGCCCCGCCAGCGCGAGGCCGGGCAGCGCCTGCGCCGCCTCCACCGCGATCTTCTGCCCGTCCCACCGCATGGCACAGATTCGAACACGTGTTCGACCTCCACGCAACCACCCAGGGCACGACCCTGGGGACGCGCCGCGCGGGCGGAGCGCGGCGGCGACCACCCGGCCGCCGGCGAGGGACCAGAATCTCAGCATGCTGGCCTTCCGGTTGCCGACCCGGCGTGGCCGACGGACCGTGGGGGCATGACCTCCGCGAACCCGGCACGCCCCGCCCCGAGCCACCCCGCCCGCCGCGACGCCGCCCGCACGGGCAGCACGCCCGGCGCGGGCACCGGCCCGGCCACCCGCGGCTGGCCCGTGCTGGTCGGCCTGCTGCTGCTCAACGCGCTCGTCGCGTTCGGGGGCGGCCTGGCGTCGGCCTCGGGGGTCGACGGCTGGTACGCCGACGCCGACAAGCCCGCATGGACCCCGCCGAACTGGGTGTTCGGCCCGGTCTGGACCGTGCTCTACGCGGTGATGGCGGTGGCCGCCTGGCTGATCTGGCGGCGGCACGGCCGCGCGGCCACGACGGCGCTGGTCCTGTACGGCGTGCAGCTCGCGCTGAACGCCGCGTGGACGCCGGTGTTCTTCGGCGCGGAGCAGCTGGGCCTCGGCCTGGCGATCATCCTCGCGCTCGAGGTGGCGCTGGTCGCGACGATCGTCGCGTTCCACCGCCTGACCCCGTGGGTCGCCTGGCTGCTCGGCCCCTACCTGGCGTGGGTGCTCTACGCCACGACGCTGAACGCGGGCCTCGCCGCCCTGGCGTGAGGCCCGCGCCCGGGTGTCAGCCCTCCGCGGGGACCACCCGCGGCCACCGGTCCTCCGTCGGCGGCGCCCAGGCCGCGGCGTCGGCGTCGACCTGCTCGCCCGACCGGATGTCCTTCACCTGGTCCGCGGCGCCGTCCTCGCCCGGGAACCACACGAACGGGATCCCCCGGCGGTCGGCGTGCTTGATCTGCTTGCCGAACTTCGCCGCCGTCGGGGCGACCTCGACCGGAACGCCCCGGGCCCGCAGCGCGGTGGCGACGGCGTCCGACGCGGGTCGGCTGTCCTCGGACGTCACGGCCACCAGCACGGCCGCCGGCACGCCGCGGGTGGCCCGGACCAGGCCGCCGGAGAGCAGCCGGGACACGAGGCGGGACACGCCGATCGACAGGCCGACGCCCGGGTAGGTCTGCTTGCCGTCCGAGGCGAGCGTGTCGTACCGCCCGCCGGAGCAGATCGAGCCGAGCTGCTCGTGGCCGACCAGCACCGTCTCGTAGACAGACCCGGTGTAGTAGTCGAGCCCGCGGGCGATCTTGAGGTCGGCGACGACGACGCCCGGTGCGCGCACGGCGGCGGCCTCGATCAGCTGCCGCAGCTCGCCCAGGCCCTGCTCCATCAGCTCGGACACGATCCCGTGCTCGGCGGCCAGCGCGCGGACCCGGTCGACCACGCCGGCGTCCCCGCCGGAGATCGCCGCGAGGTCGAGGCACGCCCGCGCCTGCTCGGGCGTCGCGCCGGTCTCGGCGACGAGCAGGCCGGCGACCTTCTCCGGTCCGATCTTGTCGAGCTTGTCGATGCTGCGCAGCACGCCCTCGACGTCGTCGAGGCCGATCCCGCGGTAGAACCCCTCGGCCACCCGGCGGTTGTTGACGAGGATGCGCACCGGCGGCACGCCGATGTCGCGCAGGGCGCCCAGGGCCTCGGCCATGACCAGCGGGAGGTCGACCTCGTAGTGGTACGGCAGGTCGCCCGCTCCGACCACGTCGATGTCCGCCTGCACGAACTCGCGGAACCGGCCGTCCTGGGGCCGCTCGCCGCGCCACACCTTCTGGATCTGGTACCGCTGGAACGGGAACGCGAGGTGCCCGGCGTTCTCGAGCACGTAGCGCGCGAACGGCACCGTGAGGTCGAAGTGCAGGCCGAGCTGCCCGGACCGGTCCTGCTCGGCGTCGGTCTCCTCCTGGAGCCGGCGCAGGACGTAGACCTCCTTCGAGGTCTCGCCCTTGCGCAGCAGCTGGTCGAGCGGCTCGACCGCCCGCGTCTCGATCCCGGCGAACCCGTGGAGCTCGAAGGTGCGCCGCAGGGTGTCGAGGACGTGCTGCTCGACCACGCGGCCGTCGGGGAGCCACTCGGGGAAGCCGGAGAGAGGAGTCGGGCGTGCCATGCGGGTCAGTTTGCCAGGTACGGGTTGGTGGCCAGCTCCGCGTCCACCCGCGTGGCGGGCCCGTGGCCCGGCAGGACGTGCGTGCCGGGCGGCAGCGCGCCGACGACGTCGCGCAGGGTGGCCGCCATCGCGACGGGGTCGCCGCCGGGGAGGTCGGTGCGGCCGACCGACCCCGCGAAGAGCACGTCGCCGGTGAACGCGACCCGGTCGTCGCCCGCGGCGAGCAGGTAGAGCGTCGAGCCCTCGGTGTGGCCGGGGGCGTGCCGGGCGACCAGGGTCACCGAGCCGAGGCGCAGCTCGACGTCCGGGGTCCGGCCGGTGCCGCCGGCCCCGTCGGCGCCGTCGTCGGTGCCGTCACCCGCTCCGCCGAACGGCGCCACCAGCGCCGGGTCGACCCGCCCGAAGGTCGCCGGGTCCAGCCCGGCCGCCGCTGCCGCCGACCGCAGCGCGCCCGCCACGCCCGGGTCGGCCGCCGCCCCCAGTCCCAGCGTGCCGAGCGGGTCGGCCAGCCGGTGCGCGTCCCGCGCATGCAGCCGCAGCGGCACGCCGGCCTCGGCGGCGAGCACGCCCGCGTCCGCCACGTGGTCGGCGTGCCCGTGCGTCGCGACGACCCCCGCGATGCGCAGCCCGTGCTCGGCGACGGCGGACCGCACCGCGTCCGCGACGCCGCCGCCGGGGTCCACGACGACGCAGTCCCCGTCGTCGGCCGCCACCACGTAGCAGGCCGCGGCGAACACGGGGGCGGTCAGTCCGAGGATGCGCACCCGGCCACGCTAGCGGCGCCCGCGGGACCCCCGGCACGCGCGTGCGGCGCGCGCGTCACCCCCAGGACCACCGGCTGCCTAGACTGTCCGGCGGGCGCGGGCGCTCTGAGTGCCCGCGCACGAGGACCCCGCCGACGCCGAGACCGAGGAGAGTGCGTGCCGTCCAGCAAGCGCGAGCGCGAGTACGAGCGCCGCCGGTACGAGAAGTGGCAGCAGCGCCAGGCGCAGAAGCACGCCCGCAAGCGGCGGCAGCAGATCATCGCCGGCGGGGTCGTCGGCGTGCTCGTGCTCGGCGTGGGCATCACCGCCGCGCTCCTCGCGACCGGCGGCGACGACGACACCACCGCGGGCTCCGGAGCCACCGACGCCCCCACGGCCACGCAGACCACCGCCGCCGAGCGCCTCGGCAACGGCGGCGTGCTCCCCGACGCCTCGCTCGCCGAGGGCCGCACCTGGACCGGCACGATCACGACCAGCCAGGGCGAGATCGGCGTCGAGCTGGACGGCGCGGCCGCCCCGCAGGCGGTCGCGAACTTCGTGACGCTGGCGCAGGAGGGCTACTTCGACGGCACCGGCTGCCACCGCCTGACCACCAGCGGCATCTACGTGCTGCAGTGCGGCGACCCGACCGGCACCGGCACGGGGAGCCCCGGCTACGCGTTCGGGCCGATCGAGAACGCCCCCGCCGACGACGTCTACCCGGCCGGCACCATCGCGATGGCCCGCCAGGGCGGCAACGGCGAGTCGATGGGCAGCCAGTTCTTCCTCGTCTACGAGGACTCGACCATCCCGGCGGACGCCGCCGGGGGCTACACCGTGTTCGGCCGCATCACGTCGGGCCTCGACGTCGTGCAGGCAGTCGCTGACGCGGGCGTGAGCGGCGGTGCCACGGACGGCACCCCGGCCACCCCCGTCACCATCGAGGGAGTGGAGACCCAGTGACCGAGACGCCCGACGAGCAGCAGCGCGCCCAGGACAGCGACGAGGCCGCCGTGGCCGCGACGCCCGGGGTCGGCGAGGCCGAGGTCCCCACGACGGAGGCCACCGCGGCCGACGCCGAGGCCACCGCGACCGAGGTCTCGGCCGCCGACGACGCCGAGGTCCCCGCGACCGACGACGCCGAGGTCCCCGCGACCGACGAGCAGGCTCCGACCGAGGACGCCCCCGCGGCGGCCGAGGAGACGGCTCCCGCCGACGCGCACGTCGCGCCGGCCGAGGAGCCGACCGCCGCCGCCGACGACGCCGCCCCCGCCGACGACGCCGCTCCCGCGGCCGACGCCGCGCCCGCGGCCGAGCCGGTCGAGGCCGAGCCGGCCGCCGAGGCCGAGACCGAGCCGTCCCCGGCCCCGGCCGCGCCGACCCCCGCGACCGCCCCGCGGCCGAGCGCCCCGAAGCCCAGCGCGATGCGCCCCCGCCCGCGACCGAGCGCCACGCCGGCCGCGGCCGGTGCGGACGCGCCCGGCGAGGCCCCGGCCGCCCCCGCGACCCCCGTGGTCCCGGTGCCGGTGGCCGACGACTCGGCGGAGGCGGCCGCCGCGGCCGGCTTCGGCCGGGTCGACGACGAGGGCACCGTCTACGTCCGCGAGGCCGCCGGCGAGCGCGTCGTCGGCCAGTTCCCGGGCGCGTCGGCGGACGAGGCGCTGGCGCTGTACGTGCGCCGGTTCCTCGACCTGCAGGCGAAGGTCGCGCTGTTCGAGGCGCGGCTCACCGCGACGGACCTCGCGGTCAAGGAGATCGACCAGACGCTCACGCGCCTGACCGAGGAGACCGCCGAGCCGGCCGCCGTCGGCGACCTGGACGGCCTGCGCGCGCGCCTGGACGGCCTGCGCTCCGCCGCCGCCGAGCGCCGCGCCGCGGTCGAGGCCGAGCGGTCCGCCGCCCGCCAGGCCGCCCTGGAGGCGCGCACGCAGATCGTCGAGCGCGCGGAGAAGATCGCCACGACCGACCCGGCGCGCATGCAGTGGCGCCCGGCGGGCGAGCAGCTCCGGGCCCTGCTCGAGGAGTGGAAGGACGCGCAGCGCTCCGGCCCGCGCGTCGACCGCACCTCCGAGGAGGCGCTCTGGAAGCGGTTCAGCCACGCGCGCACCACGTTCGACCGCGAGCGTCGGCACTACTTCGCCGAGCTGGAGTCCCGGAACGCCGGGGCGAAGGCCGCGAAGGAGGAGATCGTCCGCGAGGCCGAGCGCCTGTCGTCGAGCACCGAGTGGGGCCCGACCGCCGGCGCCTACCGCGACCTGATGGCGCGGTGGAAGGCCGCCGGCCGCGCGAGCCGGTCGGACGACGACGCGCTGTGGGCTCGGTTCCGCGCCGCGCAGGACACGTTCTTCCACGCCCGCGACGAGCTGAACGCCGCCACGGACCGGGAGTACGGCGCGAACCTCGAGGTCAAGGAGGCGCTGCTGGTCGAGGCCGAGGCCATCGACCCGTCGAAGGGGCTCGGCCAGGCCAAGGCGGCGCTGCGCTCGATCCAGGACCGCTGGGAGGCCGCGGGCAAGGTCCCGCGCGGCGACATCCAGCGGGTCGAGGGGCGCCTCCGCGCGGTCGAGGCGAAGGTGCGCGACGCCGACCAGGCCGAGTGGCGGCGCACCAACCCCGAGACCCGCGCGCGGGCCGAGGGCGCCCTCGCGCAGCTGGAGAACGCGATCGCCCAGCTCGAGGACGACCTGGCGAAGGCCCAGGCCGGCGGCGACGCCCGCAAGGTCGCCGACGCGCAGGCCGCCCTCGACGCCCGCCGGTCCTGGCTGGAGCAGGTGCAGCGGGCCGCGGAGGAGTCCCGGGGCTGACGCCCGTCCACAGCCGGTGCCGGTCGCCCTCGCCACGCGCGGGGGTCGACCGGCATCGTGCTGCGGGTGACGTCCCGACCGGCTCCCCCGCCGCACCCCGCGCCGCCCGCGCCGCGCACCGCCGCCCGGCTGCCGCCCACGCCCCTCGTCCGCCCCGGCGACGTCGGCCCGGTCGCCTGGCGCCTGCTCGTCCGCGACGGGCAGCTCGTGCCGCTGCGCGACGACGTCGCCCTGCCCGCGCGGGTGCGCCCCACGCCGGCGCTGCGGGCCGCTGCCCTCGCCCCGCTCGTCCCGCCGCGGTGCGCCGTCGCGCGGGCGGCGGCGGCGTGGGTGCACGTCGGCGGCGCCCCGCCGGCGCGGGTCGACGTCGTGGCCCCGGCCGGAGCCCGCGTCCCCGACGCGGCACCCGGCCGCACGGGCGCGTCGGCGGCCCTGTCTCTTATCCACACCTGACGCTGCCGACGAAGGCAGT
>NZ_JBYTEP010000094.1:0-7366 GCF_058792015.1 Cellulomonas sp. EB106-03-03-XG116 | reverse complement strand
CCACCCGAGCCGATGAACCATCTTGGCATCAACTACTAGGCACACTGTTGAGTTCTCAAAGAACAGACGCGCATCCCTCGTTCGCTCTTGCGAGCTTCCGACCGGAGGCAACCGTTCAAACTTATCCGATCCGCTCCGGTCGGTCAAGTCCGTGTGGACCGTCCCGATCCTCGTGGATCGTCCCGCGGCGCGGCGAGGTCCGGGCTCATGCGTCCCGTTCAGGCCGTACCAGGGGGTGGTCGTCCGGGGGACCAGCCACCGGGTTGATCCTCGGTGTCCGTTCCTCCCTGCCGGGCGACGAAGCAGAACATTACGCACGCCTCGGAGAGACCGTCAACTCGGGGCGCCGTGACGGCGGTCACCCCCGATCCCCGCCCTCACCTGCGACGTTCCGCCGGCCGGTCCCCCGCGTCGCCCCCTCGCGGGCCCGGGGCGAGGGCTCCGGCCGAACCCGGACGCACCGGCGCCGCGCCCCGTCGGGCGACGACGCCGCGGCGCGTCCCCGCGGGACGACGCGGGCCCGCCCGACCACGGAGGTCGGACGGGCCCGGTCGGCGGTCGCCGCGCTCCCCCACCCGGAGGTGCCGGCAGCTCCGCGTCAGTACAGGGCGCTCGCCAGCGCGCGGCGCGCCGCCGCGACCCGCGGGTCCTCGGCGCCGACGACGTCGAACAGCTCGACCAGCCGCACCCGGATCCGCTCCCGGTCCGGGCCGAAGGTGACCCGGACGGTGTCGACGAGCCGCGCGAAGGCGTCCTCGATCTGGCCGCCCAGGACGTCGGCGTCCGCGACCGCCAGCTGCGCGTCGACGTCCGACGGGGCGTCGGCCGCGGCCTTGCGGACGGCGGCGAGGTCGAGGTCGCGCGTCCGGCTCAGGAGACCGACCTGCGCGAGGCCCGCGCGGGCCATGTCGTCCCGGGGGTTCTCCTTGAGCGCCTGCTCGTACGCCGCTGCGGCGGCGGGCAGGTCGTCGCGCTCGATCGCGTCGTACGCCTCCTGGTGCAGCGGCGGGAGCGGCGGCTCCTCGGGCTCGGCCGGCGCGGGCTCCGCCTCCTGGGCCGCGACCGTGCCGGTGATCCCGTTGGCGGCGGCGGCCTCGAGGACCTGGTCGAGCACGCCCCGCACCTGGTCGGCCGGCGGCGCGCCCTGGAACAGCGGCAGCGGCTGCCCCGCCAGCACGGCGACGACCGCCGGGACCGACTGCGTCTGGAACGCCGCGGCCACCTGCGGGTTGGCCTCGGAGTCGATCCGCGCCAGCAGGAGCCGTCCGCCGTACTGGTCGGCGAGCGCCCCGAGGTCGCGGGCGAGGTTGATGCTGGTCTCGCTCCACGACGCCCACAGCAGGACGACGACCGGGTGCTGGGTCGAGGACTGCACCAGGGCCGCGAAGCCCTCGGTGTCGACGTCGACCGTGTACGGGCCCGGCGCCGGCAGCCCGCCGGGCGTGCCGGGCGCGGGGGTGGCCGGGCGCCCCAGCCCGGAGAGGTCGACCGCGCCGCGCACGTTGAGGCGCGGCTCGTGGGCCGGGTTCTGGCTCATGCCGAAGTGCTCCTGCTCTCGCGTGCTCTCACGTCATCACTCACCGGTGACCGCCGTGCGGGCGTGCTCCGCCGCCAGCACGGTCACCTGCTGCGCGCCACCCGCCGGGGGCACGTACATCGCTACCACGTCGGTCCAGGTCCGGACCAGGTTGCTCGACACGCTGTCCCTGCCCGCGAGGGCCGCGTCGAACGGGTCGTTCAGCGTGATGCTGCCCTGGGACAGCGTGACGGTGGTGACCGTCGTCAGCTGGCCGACCACGATCGCCCCGCCGTCGGCCGTCCGCAGCGCGGTCACGGCCCCGGCCTCCGGGGAGACGGTCTCGGCGACCGTCGCGACCGCCTGGAGGCTCGCGGCGGTCTGGTTGCGCGCCTCCGTGATCGCGGTGCGGAAGAAGTCGGCCGGGAAGGTTGCCGCCGCCGCGGACGCGTCGCCGTTCGTGAGCACGTCCGCGTACTGGGCCAGCGCCTCCGTGGGCGACAGCAGCAGCGACGTGCCGTCGTCGGCCGCCACGGGCTCGCTGCCCTCCTCGGGCGTGGCGGTCGGCGGCATCTGCACCGACGGGCCGAGCCTCGACCAGCCCCAGAGCCGGTACGGGTCGCGCGGGCCGTCCTGGATCAGGACGAGCAGCAACGGCGCCTGCAGGTCGTCGGGCTGCGTCGTCACGACCATCTGGGTACGCGGCCAGCTCGTCGTGTCGGGCGTGATCGTCGTCTGCGCGGTCGTCGGGATCACGACCGGAGGACGCTCGCCGTTGGTCGCGGTGGCGCGGACGTACTCGGCCGAGCGGATCGCGAGCGCCGGTCCGACGAGCCGGGCGCCGAGACCCGAGGCGTCGAGCGCCTGGTCCCCGGCCGCGAGGACCGTCCCGACCTGGTCGAGCACGTCGGTCGACTGGGCGACCGTCAGCGCCGGCGGCGGGACGGCCGGCACGGCGTCGGGGGTGGGCTCGGGCACCGGGCTCGCGCAGGCGGCGAGGCCCAGGGCCGCGACGAGCGCGACCGCCGTGCCGGCCAGGCGGCGGCGCAGCCGCGCGGCGCCGGGGCGGTGCCCCGTGGTGCGTGCGGTCATCGGCCCTCCTCCGGGGTGGTGTCGTCGTCCGGCGGGGTCGTGCCGCCGCCCTCCTCCGTGCTGGGGAACCCCCACATGCGGCGCCAGGCGTCCGCGCGCTGGGCGCGGGTCGCGGCGTCGTCCTCGGCGCCGGCGGTCCCGGGCGCGGGGGGTGCGGCGGGTGCGCCGGTCGGACGGCCCGTCGGCCCCGAGGGAGCCGGGGTGCGCGGCGTGCCCGGGGTCGCGGGCGACGAGCCCGAGCCCGCGCCCGGCGCGGCGGGCGGGGTCGCGGCCGTGGACCCGGCCGGCCCCGAGGACGGGCGGGCCGTCGGGGCGGGAGCCGGCGCGGGCGCCCAGGACGCCGCGGGCGTCGGACCGGCGGGGTTCGACGTGCCGGTGGCCGGAGCGGAGCCGGCCGCAGCGGAGCCGGCCGCGGCCGGGCCCGTCGCGCGGTCGTCGGTCCCGGAGGGGACCGGCGCCTCCGCCGCGGCGCGCCCACGGCGCCACGGCAGGCGGTCGGCGAGCGCGCGGCCCAACGAGCCGGTGCGGGCGTGCGCCTCCGCGGCGGCGACCTGCGGGGCGGCCGGGTCCGGCTCGGCACCGGCGGTGGCCGCAGGGGTCCGCTCCGCACCGGCGCCGGCCCCGGGGGCCGCGGGCGTCGCAGGCAGCGTCGTCGTCGCGTCGTCCCGCGCGCCGGGTCGCGGCGCAGGTCCGGCCGGACCTGCACCGGGCGTCGCAGGCGCGTCCGGGCCGGCCGCAGCTGCAGCCGGCGTCGACCCCGTCACCGCCGGCGTCGACCCCGTGACCACGGGCGTGGCCCCGGTCACCACGGGCGTCGCCCCGCTGACCACGGGCGTCGCCCCGGTCACCACGGGCACGGAGCCGGTGGGCGTGCGGCCGCCGCGCCTGCGGGCGGCCGCCGCGGCGGCCTCGGCCTCGCGGATCTGCCGGCGGGTCAGCGGCACGCCGGGCGTGACCGTGCCGAGCGGGATCGCCCCGTCGGGCCCGGCCGCGGGCGCACCGCCGGCGGGCGTCGTGCCCGCGGCGGGGAGCGGCACGGTGGCGAGCACGCCGGTGCTGACGTCGGTCCACCCGGCGTCCGGGCCCTCGCGCCGCTGGCGGAGGATGCGCACGAGCAGGACCGCGGCGACGGCCAGGAGCAGCACGCCGAGCGCGACGCCGGGCCACAGCCAGGGCGTGGTGACGGTCTGCGGCCAGGACAGGTCCAGCACCGGGGCGCTGTCGCCGAGGCTCACGGCGAGCAGCGACCAGCGGCCCTCCTGGGCCGGCCACTCGAGCGTCGCGGTGCCGTCGCCGGCGACCTCGGCGACCCACATGTCGTTGCCGGTCGGGTCGGCGGCGGTCGCGGCGGCGTCGCCCGCGTCCTCGCTCGCCGTCGGCGACGGGGCGGCCTCGGCGGCGGCCTCCTCGGTCGCGGACGCGGACGGGCTCGCGGCCGGCTCCGCCGCGTCCTGACCGGACGTGGTGGCGAGCGTGTGCCAGTCTGACAGGCCGGTGACCCGCTCGTAGGGGTCGGTGCCCACCCAGGCGGTGACGTCGGTGTCCCGGCCGACCGCGAGCACCACCGGGTCGCCGTCGGCGTGCACGGTGACGGTCACGGGGTCGCCGGCGAGCTCGAGGACGCCGGGGTCGGTGACGAGGGTCCGGGTCTCTCCCCCGGGCGAGGCCGTGGCCACCAGCGGGTCGTCGGCCCGCCAGACGGTGGCGGAGGCGACGCCGAGCCCGATGGCCGCGACCCCGAGCACCCCGAGGACGGCGGCGATCAGTCGTTGGAGCACGCATCTTCCTCTCGAACGTGACGTCCCAGGATAGGCGGACCACCTCGGGGTCCGGGCAAATCGGGCCGGCTGCGGGGCAGGTGCGGGCCCGGTGGACGGGTGTCCGGGGCCGTGGCGCTGCCGATACCCTGGACGGCGGACGCGGGCCGACCGACGCCCCGAGCCTCCCGCCCGGAGGCCGTCCCCACAAGCGCTCGCGCGCGCTCGCAGGAGGAACTTCGTGGCAGAGGACCGTACGCCCTTCCCGGTGGTCAACTTCCGTGGCTACGACCGCGGCCCCGTCGACACCCGGATGCAGGAGCTCGAGCGTGCGCTGCAGGACGCCCGCAGCCAGGTCGCGTCGATGGACGAGCGCGTGCTGCAGATCTCGGGCGAGCTGTCCGAGGCGCACCGCCAGCTCCGCGAGGCGGAGCGGCCCACCTACTCCGGTCTCGGCTCCCGGATCGAGATGCTGCTGCGGTCCGCCGAGGAGCAGTCGTCCGACGTCGTGCAGCAGGCGAACGCGCAGGCGTCCGACGCGCTCGCCCGGGCGCGGCTCGCGGCCGGCCAGCTGCGGGCACGCGCCGAGAACGAGGTCGCCGAGATGCTCGCCACCGCGCGCCGCGAGGCGACGGAGGAGCGGTCGACGGCGCACACCGAGGCCGAGAGCGCGCTGACCGGCGCGCAGCGGCGCGCCGAGGAGCTGGTCGGGTCGGCGGAGCGCGAGGCCGCCCGGATCCAGACCGCCATCCAGACCGAGGAGAGCGAGCGCCGGGCGACGCTGGAGCGCGAGCTCGGCACGCTGCGGGCGACGGTCGAGCGCGAGACGACCGAGCTCCGGATCAGCACCGAGCAGGCCGCGGAGGAGCTGCGCACCCGCACCGAGTCGGAGACCACGGCGATGCGGGCCGAGGCCGAGCGGTACGACCAGGACCTGCGCCAGGCCGCCGACGCCGAGACGACGGCGCTGCGCCAGCGCGTGACCGCGGAGCTCGCCGAGCTGCGCACCGAGGCCGAGCGCTGGGCCGCCATGCAGCGGTCGGTGGCGGCGACGGAGATCGCCGAGGCCCGGCAGGCCGCGGCAGAGGAGTCCCGCGCCCTGCGCGCCGACGCCGCCGCGCACGCCGACGCCGTGCGGTCCGCCGCCGAGCGGGCCGCCGCCGAGACCCAGCAGCGGGCGACCGCCGAGACCACCGCCCTGCGGGCCGAGGCCGAGCAGTACTCCGGCTTCGTCCGGGCGACCGCGGACCGGGAGACGGCGGAGCAGCGCGCCGCCGTGGCCGACGAGATCGCGGCCGCGCGGCAGGAGGCCGAGCAGGCGCTCGCCGCCCTGCGGGCGGAGTCCGAGCAGTACGCGAGCGAGCTGCGCGCGGCCGCCGAGCGCGAGACCACCGAGCTGCGGGAGCGCACCGAGCACGAGGCCACCACGCTGCGCGCCCTCGCCGAGCGCGAGACCACCGAGCTGCGCGAGCGCACCGAGCGCGACGCCGCCGAGCTGCGCGAGCGCACCGAGCGCGAGGTCGCGGAGCTGCGCGAGGCCACCCGCCTGGACGTCGAGCGCCAGCTCACCGAGGCGAACCGTGCCGCCGACGAGGTCCGCTCGACCGCCCGCGCCGAGGCGGACGCGCTCACCGCGCAGGCCCGCCAGCAGCTCGCGGACGCCGAGCTGCAGATCGCCGCGCAGCGCGAGGCCGCCGAGCGCGCCGACGCCGAGCGGCACGCCACGGCCCGCGCCGAGACCGAGAGGCTCGTCTCCGACGCCGAGGCGCACGCCGCCGACGCCGAGCAGCGGGTCGCCAAGGCGCTCGAGCAGGCCGAGAAGATCCGCGTCGACTCGCAGAACCACTCCAAGGAGCTGCTGTCGAACGCCCGGTCGAACGCCGACCGCGTCGTCGCCGAGGCCCGCGAGCACGCCGAGAAGACGCTGTCGGAGGCGATGGCGGAGTCCGAGCGCGAGCGCACCACCGCGCAGCGCCAGGTCGAGGACCTGAACCGGCAGCGCGAGTCGATCACGTCCTACCTCGACGAGCTGCGCAACCTGCTCGGCCACGACCCGGTGCCGAACCGGAAGACGCTCGAGAAGGCCGACGCCGCGCAGGCGCAGTTCGACGCGAAGCAGGCGGCCCGCCCGGCGGCGCGCCCGGCCCGCGGGAAGGGCCGGCCCGCCCCGGTCTCGGCCGCGACGCCCGCGGTGCCCGCGCCCGCCGAGGCGAAGGACGACGCGACGCCGGCCGAGGCGCCGGCCGCGGGCGCGCCGGACGCCGACGGCACGCAGGGCGGCGCCGACGGCCCGCAGGTCGCCGCGGACGCGACGGCCACGGGCGCGACCCCGGCCGCGCGGGACGCGCAGGCCGCGCAGGACGCCGAGCGCCCCGCGGCGGCGAGGGAGGCGGCGCAGGCCGCACAGCAGCCCGCCGACCGCGCCGAGACCTCCGAGGACGAGGCCGCGGCCGCGCCGGCCGAGAAGTGAGCGAGCGCGACGCGTCGTCGGTCCCGGCCGGGGCCGACGACGCGGGCGCCGACCGCGCCGCCGACTGGCGGTCCCGCCGCCGCGAGGCCGCCGACGCCCACGAGGCCGCCCTCCGCGCCCGGCGCCAGGCCGAGTCCGCCCGCGCCCGCGAGCTCATCGCCCGGTTCGTCGCGGACGCCCGCTCCCGCGGCGTCGCCCCCGAGCCGCTGCACGCGCAGGGGTACGGTGGCCGCGGCCGCTACCGCACGCCCCTGGAGGGCTGGTACCTGCGCCGGGACCGCACCGTCGCGGTCGGCACCGACGGCGGCTTCTACGTGCTGACCGTGCCGCCGTCGCTGGCGGCGCGGCTGCGCGGCGTGCGGCCCGAGCCGCAGGACCCGCCGCTGGTCATCGGCGCGGGTGGCAAGGACGGCGAGTCGCTGGACCTGCCGGTCGCGCTCGCCCGGGCGCTGGGCGACGCCGGGGCCTGACCGCGACGGGCCGGGTCCTGTATCTTCTACCCTTTTCCACACCCACCAGAGCTCGCGCATG
>NZ_JBYTEP010000093.1:0-7419 GCF_058792015.1 Cellulomonas sp. EB106-03-03-XG116 | reverse complement strand
TCGGGGGCTCGGAGAGGGGGAGAAAAGACAGGTGTCGCGCGGCGGCGGGCGCGGCGGCGGCGCGCGGGGCGTCGGCGGTGGGCATGCGGCGGTCCTCGTGGCGTCCGTGCGGGGCGGGGGTGCGGTCGGGTGGTGCGGGACCGACGGAGCCACTTTGACCGGTCAAATCCGCGACGATTCTGGTCGCGTCAGGGGCGCGGTGTCAAAGGGCCAGGACGACCCGGACGAACCGGACCCGCGCTGCCTGGCCTGCACGTTCGTGCACTTCGCGACCGGGTGGTCGGTCCCGGCGCCGTGCGCTGCGGGGACGCCGCGCCGGGGGGTCGTCGCGGGGTCGTCGCGGGCGCCGTCCGGCCCCGGCGCGCGGCGGTGCCGGGGGCCCGGGTGTGACTAGGGTGACACCCATGACGTGGCTGACGACGCCCGCGCACGCCCGCTGGCTCGAGACCGAGACCGACCGCCTGCTCGCCTTCGGGAAGGCCTCGGCCGCCCCGACCGGCGGCTTCCTCCGCCTGGACGACGTGGGCCGGCCGCTGCCGGGGCCCGCCGAGCTGTGGATCACCTGCCGGATGACGCACGTGTACGCGCTGGCCCACCTGCTCGGGCGCCCGGGCTCCGCGGCGCTGGTCGACCACGGCCTGGCCGCGCTCGACGGGCTGTTCCGGGACGCGGAGCACGGTGGCTGGTACGCCGAGGTGGACGCCGGCGGCACCCCGCGCGACGACGCCAAGGCCGCGTACCCGCACGCGTTCGTGGTGCTCGCGACCTCGTCCGCCGTCGCCGCCCGCCGGCCGGGCGCCGAGGCGCTGCTCCGCGAGGCGCTCGACGTCTCCGAGCGGCGGTTCTGGGACGAGGAGGCCGGCATGGCCGTCGAGTCGTGGGACCGGACGTTCACCGACCTCGACGCCTACCGCGGCGTCAACGCCAACATGCACACGGTCGAGGCGTACCTCGCCGCGCACGGCGTGACCGGCGAGCGGGTGTGGCTCGACCGCGCCGTCCGGATCCTCACCCGGGTCGTGCACGGCTTCGCGCGGGACAACGACTGGCGGATCCCCGAGCACTTCGACGCCGGCTGGAACGCGGACCTCGAGTACAACGCCGACTCCCCGGCGCACCCGTTCCGGCCCTACGGCGCGACCGTCGGGCACTGGCTGGAGTGGGCGCGGCTCACCCTGCACGCCCGCGCGTCGCTCACCGCCGCCGGCGACGTCGCCCCCCTCTGGATGGTGGAGGACGCCACGGCGCTGTTCGACGCGTCCGTCCGGGAGGGCTGGGCCGTCGACGGCGCGCCCGGGTTCGTCTACACGGTCGACTGGTCGGGGCAGCCGGTCGTGCGCGAGCGGATGCACTGGGTCGCCGCCGAGGGGATCGCCGCGGCCGCCGCGCTGCACGCCGCGACCGGCGAGCAGCGGTTCGACGACTGGTACGCCGCCTGGTGGGACTACGCCGCCGAGCACCTGCTCGACCACGAGGGCGGGTCCTGGTGGCACGAGCTCGGCACCGACAACCGGGTGTCCCGCACGGTCTGGGAGGGCAAGGCCGACCTCTACCACGCGGTGCAGGCGACGCTGATCCCGCGGCTGCCGCTCGCGCCGGTGCTGGCGCCCGCGCTCGCCCAAGGGCTGCTGGACTGACGGCGCGGGCGCGGGGGCGGTCCCGCCGCGCCCGCACCCGCCGGACGCCCCGGCGCCGCCCGCACCGCCCGCCCCGCGGACGCCGTCGCGCGGCGACGCGGCGCGGGACCTAGAGTTCCGCCGTGCCCAGGCCCCGGCGTGCCGTCCCGTGGTGGGCGGTCGCGCTGGTGCCGGCCGTCGCCGTGGTGCTCACGGGCGCCCTGCCGCGGGCGGACGCGGCGGCGCTCGCGGAGCGCGTCGGCCCGGTGCTGCTGTTCGTCGCCGCGCTCACCGTCGTCGCCGAGCTGTGCGGGGCGGCCGGGCTGTTCGACCTCGCGACCGACGCCGCCGTGCGGGCCTCGGGCGGCCGGCGCTGGCTGCTCTGGCTGCTGCTGGTGGGCATCGCGGTGGCGTCCACGGTGCTGCTCTCGCTCGACACCACGGCGGTGCTGCTGACCCCGCTGGCGATCACGCTGGCCCGGCGCACCCGGACGTCCCCGCTGCTGCTCGTGCTCACCGTGGTGGCGCTCGCGAACACCGCGTCGCTGCTGCTGCCGGTCTCGAACCTGACGAACCTGCTCGCCGACCACCGGTTCGCCGACCAGGGCGTCGGCTACCTGGGCGTGATGTGGGCCCCCGCGGTCGCCGCGGTCGTGGTCACCGTCGCGGTGCTCGCCGTCCGCGGGCGCCGGGACCTGCGCGGCCGGTTCGAGCAGGGTGAGCGGTACGTCCCGCCGGACCGCGCGCTGGTGGTCGCGACCGGGGTCACGGTCGCGGTGATGGCCGTCGGGTTCGTCGCCGGGCTGCCGGTGTGGGCGGTGGCGCTGGGCGCGGCGGCCGCGCTGCTGGTGGCGTTCGCCGTGCGCCGCCGGCCGGTGCCGGGCCGGGCGCGGGACCTCGTGCCGTGGCGGATGATCCTGGTCGTCGGCGCGCTGTTCGTCGTCGTCGAGACGCTGCACGTGCGCGGGCTCGGGGACTGGGTGCTGGACGCCGCGCCGGCCGGGGCGGACACCGGGGCGCTCCTCGGCGTCGCCGGCCTGTCGGCGGTGGTCGCGAACGTGGTGAACAACCTGCCGGCGTACCTGCTGCTGGAGCCGGTCGCCGGGGACGACGTGCGCCGGCTCGCCGCCGTGCTGATCGGGACCGGGGTCGGGCCGCTGCTCACGCCGTGGGCGTCGCTCGCGACCGTGCTGTGGTGGCGGCGCTGCCGGCAGGCGATGGTGCACGTGCCGGTGCGGGCGTTCCTGGTGCAGGGGCTGTGGCTGGCGCCGCTGTGCGTCGCGGCGTCGGTGCTGGCGCTCGCCGCCCTGACCTGAGCCGGGCGGGGCGGGCGTCGGGCCCCGGGGGTCAGGGCTTCCGGGTCGAGCGGGCGCGGACGTGCATGCGCTCGCCCTGCGGCCCCCACAGCGTCAGCACCTCGGCCGCGCCGGGGCCCGGGTTGGTGAACCAGTGCGGGATCCGGGTGTCGAACTCCACGGCCTCCCCGGGCTCGATCATCAGGTCGTGGTCGCCGAGCACCAGGCGCATGCGGCCGGACAGCACGTACATCCACTCGTAGCCCTCGTGCGTCCGCGGGTCGACCGGACCCGGGTTGTGGCCCGCGGGGAACACCTGCTTGTAGGCCTGCAGGCCGCCCTGCCGCCGGCTCAGCGGGACGAACGTGACGCCGTGCCGCTCGACGGGGGACAGGTGCACCCGCGGGTCGCCGGTCTCCGGGGCGCCGACCAGCTCGTCCAGCGGGACCTGGTGCGCCCGGGCCAGCGGCAGCAGCAGCTCGAGCGTGGGGCGGCGCTGCCCGGACTCCAGGCGCGACAGCGTGCTGACCGAGATCCCGGTGCTGCGCGACAGGTCGGCGAGCGTGGCGCCGCGGCGCTGGCGCAGGTCGCGCAGCCGGGGCCCGACGGCCTCCAGGACGGGCTCGAGGTCGGCGGGGGCGTCCTCGACGGGCGCGGGCGTCGGCGGGACGGTGCGGGGGCGGCGGGGCTCGGCCATGCTCCATTTGCCGTTCCGGCAACGATGTTTGTCAAGCAGGCCGGGTCGAGCCCACGGTGGTCACCACGGACGAGAGGGCGGAGGACCCGATGGTGACGGAGCGGTACGACGTGCTGGTGGTCGGCGGCGGCGCGGCGGGGCTGGGCGGCGCGCTCACCCTGGCGCGGGCGCGACGGAGCGTCCTCGTGGTGCACGACGGCGCGCCCCGGAACGCGCCCGCGGCGCACATGCACGCCTACCTCGGGCTGGACGGCCTGCCGCCCGCCGAGCTGCTGGCGCGCGGCCGGGCGGAGGTCGAGGGCTACGGCGCCGAGGTCGTCGAGGACCGCGTGGTCGACGTCCGGCGGGACGGGGACGGCTTCCGCGCGGCGCTCGCGGGCGGCCGCGTCGTCCGGTCCCGCCGGGTGCTGGTCGCGACCGGGCTGGTCGACGCGCTGCCCGACGTGCCCGGGCTCGCGGCGCGCTGGGGCCGCGACGTGCTGCCCTGCCCGTTCTGCCACGGCTGGGAGGTCCGGGACCGGGCGGTCGCGGTCCTCGGGTCCGGGCCGGTGGCGGTGCACCAGGTGCAGCTCTGGCGCGGCTGGACGGCGGACGTGACGCTGTTCCTGGGCGGCGCGGGCGCTGGCGTGGGCGGCGCGGCCGGTGCGGCCGGCGGGGACGGGCTGTCCGACGCCGACTGGGAGCGGCTCGCTGCGCTGGGCGTGCGGGTCGTCGACGGGCCCGTGGCCGGGCTGGAGGTGGCGGACGACGTGCTGACCGGCGTGCGGCTGGCGACGGGGACCGTGCTCGCGTGCGACGCCGTGGTCGTCGCCACCGGGATGGGCGCCCGGCTCGACGGCCTGGCGGGCCTGGGGCTGCCGACCGAGCCGGTGACGATGGGCGAGCGCGTGATCGGCACCCGCGTCGCCGCGGCGCCGGACGGCTCGACGGCCGTGCCGGGCGTGCGGGTCGCGGGCAACGTCACCGACCTGCGGGCGCAGGTGCAGGTCGCCGCGGCGGCCGGCCTGACCGCGGGCGCCGCGCTGGTCGCCGAGCTCGCCGCCGAGGACGCCGACGCCGCCCTGGCGCGGTACCGGGCGGAGCAGGCGGCGCCGTTCTCGGGGCGGGCCGAGCGCGAGGTCGCGGCGCTCCGGTCCGGCGGCGGGGCGGTCGGGCTGTGACCGGCGGGACGAGGGCCGACGGACGGACCGGCGGCCGGGACGACGAGGAGGAGCGGGGCATGGGGCCGGAGCACGACGAGGCCGTGGGCGCGCACGGGCACGGGCACGCCCACGGGGGCCACCCGGGCGAGGTGCGGCACGACCGGGAGTTCTGGGAGGACCGGTACCGCTCGGCGCCGCGGGTGTGGAGCGGTCGGCCGAACCCGCAGCTGGTCGACGAGGTCGGAGGCCTGCCGCCGGGGCGGGCGCTCGACGTCGCGTGCGGTGAGGGCGGCGACGCCCTGTGGCTGGCCGCCCGCGGCTGGGCGGTCACGGCGGTCGACCTCGCGCAGACGGCGCTCGACCGGGTCGCGGCCGCCGCCGCGGACGCCGGGCCGGAGGTCGCCGGGCGGGTGCGGACGGAGCGGGTCGACATCGCGACGTGGGACGCCGGGGACGGCGCGTACGACCTGGTGACGACGCACTTCCTGCACCTGCCGCCGGACGTCCGGGCCGTGGCGTTCGCCCGGATGGCCCGCGCGGTGGCCCCGGGCGGCACGCTGCTGGTCGTCGCGCACCACGCGAGCGACCTGCGCACCACCATCGGGCGCCCGGACCTGCCGGAGCTGTTCTTCGACCCCGAGGACGTCGTCGCGGCGCTCGACCCCGCGGGCTGGGAGGTGCCGGTCGCCGAGGCGCGGCCCCGTACGGCGACCGACCCGGACGGCCGGGAGATCACCATCCGGGACACGGTCGTCCGGGCGGTGCGCCGGGGCTGACGCGCGCCGGTGCCGTCCCTGCCACCCGCCGGCGCCGGCGGGTGGCAGGATCGCGCCCATGAGCGACGACACCGAGGTCCGGGCCCTGATCGCCGAGGTCGAGCGGCAGGAGCGCGACCTGCGCTTCGCCACCTTCACCAACGACGACGCGTGGGAGCTCGGGACGCTGCTGGTCCGGCTGGCCACCGAGCGCGGGCTGCCCGTGACCGTCGACATCCGGCGCGGGGCGCAGCAGCTGTTCCACGCCGCGCGGCCCGGGACCGTCGCGGACAACGACTCCTGGATCCAGCGCAAGGTCCGGGTCGTCGAGCGGTTCGGCACGTCGTCGTACCTGCAGGGCCTGCGGGCGCGCGCGAGGGGGACGACGTTCGGCGCGGTGCACGAGCTGCCGCTGCAGGAGTACGCCGCGCACGGCGGGGCGTTCCCGGTGCACGTCGAGGGGGTCGGGGTCGTGGGCGTGGTGACGGTCTCGGGCCTGCCGCAGGCCGACGACCACGCCCTGGTGACGGAGGCGGTGCGGACCTTCCTCGACGGCTGACCCCGGCGTCAGGGGAGCGGCAGGACGGTGGGGAGCCAGGCCGCGACGGCCGCGGCGACCGCCCCGGTGTCCTTCTTCAGGGAGTGGTCGCCCGGGACCGGGACCACCGTGCGGGTCGTCGACGCCGGCGGGGTGCCGTAGGGGTCGGTCGTGCCCTGGACCACCAGCACCGCGACGCCCGCGGCGTCGAGCTCCGGGAGCCGGCTCGGGGCGTCCGGCCGACCCGGCGGCCGGGTGGGGAACGCCAGGCAGAGCACGCCGACGGCGCCGGTCGCGAGGGCCGTCCGGCACGCGGTGCGGGCGCCCGCCGACCGGCCGCCCGTGATCAGCGGCGCGTCCAGGGCCCGGGCCCGGAGGTCCGCGACGACGGCGGTCCACGCCTCGTCGAGGGCAGGGCCGCGGGGGCCGACCCGCTTGCCGGCGACGCGGTACGGCTGCTCGACGAGCGCGACCGCCAGGGCCAGCGCCGTGGCGGCCGCGGTCACCGCCCGGAGGTCGGGGGCGTCGACCCCGCCGCCGGCGCCGTGGCCGAGCACGAGCGCGCCGGGCACGCGCACCCGCCCGTCCGCCCCTGGCGCGGCCCCCGCGGGCAGGTGCAGGTGCGCCCGCGCGGGCCCCTGCGGGGTGTCGATCTCGAGGCTCGGGGCGTCGGGGCTCACGCCCGGCACGGTACCCGCGGCCGGCGCGACGACGCCGCCGGGGTGCCGCCGCCGGGGTGAGGTCGTCACAAGCCGGTGAGGTCGTCACTCGTGTGTGACGACCTCGCCGACGAGTGACGACCTCACCGGCCGTGGGTGGTCACGGGGGGCGAGGACGTCCGGGCGGACCTGCACGCCCGGGGCCTGCACCCGTCGCTCGGCGCGGACGACGTGCTGGCGCCGTGGCTCGGGGACCGCGCGGCCTGATCGGCGCCCGGATGCGGGTGTCGCGGGCCGGGGGCATGGTCGTCAGGGTCGGACGTCGTCCAGATCGAGGAGGTCGCCATGCCGCGCCGTGACCCGGGCCCGAGCGTGAAGGACAAGGGGCTCTACGAGGAGCTCCGGGACGAGGGCAACAGCAAGGAGAAGTCCGCGCGGATCGCGAACGCCGCGGCGGCGCGCGGGCGGTCGTCGGTCGGGAAGAAGGGCGGCGAGTCCGGGTCCTACGAGGACTGGACCGTCGAGGACCTGCGCAAGCGCGCGGCCGAGATCGGCATCGAGGGCCGGTCGTCCATGAAGAAGGCCGACCTCGTGGACGCGCTCCGCTCGCACTGACGCGCACGCCCAGCCCCGTCAGTGGAAGGTGGGGGGGGGGGGGGGGGGGGGGGGGGGGGGGGGGGGGGGGGGGGGGGGGGGGGGGGGGGGGGGGGGGGGGGG
>NZ_JBYTEP010000092.1:0-8034 GCF_058792015.1 Cellulomonas sp. EB106-03-03-XG116 | reverse complement strand
CCGTCGACGTGCTCGCCGGCCTCGAGGCCGTCGAGCGCTCGCTCGACTCCCGCCAGCAGGCCGACGACCGCGCCGCGCGCGCGGCCGACGCCGTCGGCACCGTCACCGGTGAGCGCCGCGCGGGTCGCGGCGCCGGCGCGCCGACCGTCGACGTGACGCTGCCCGAGGGCCCGACCTCCGCGGGCGACCGCGGCGAGCGCGGCGACCGGGCCGACCGCGGCGACCGCCGCGAGCAGCCCGAGGGCCAGCGCCAGCGCCAGCAGCAGGACGCCCCGCGCCAGGCCGGGCAGAACCCGGGCGAGCAGCACCCGCAGGACGCCGGCCAGGACGACGACGAGCGCGGCGGCCGCCGTCGGCGTTCGCGCGACCGGTACCGCGACCGCGACGGCCGCAAGCGCGGCCGCGGCCAGCGCGGCGGCGTGGGCGACCTGCCCTACGAGGAGGTCGAGATCGCCGAGGACGACGTGCTCGTCCCCGTCGCCGGCATCCTCGACGTGCTGGACTCGTACGCGTTCGTCCGCACCAGCGGCTACCTGCCCGGCCCGAACGACGTGTACCTGCCGCTCGCACAGGTCCGCAAGGCCGGCCTGCGCCGCGGCGACGCCATCACCGGTGCCGTGCGCGCGCCCCGCGAGGGCGAGCAGCAGGGCCAGGGCGGTGCGGGCCGGCCGAACAAGGCCAACGCGCTCGTGCGGCTGGACACGGTCAACGGGATGGCGCCCGAGCAGGCGCGCACCCGCCCCGAGTTCACCAAGCTGACGCCGCTGTACCCGCAGGACCGGCTGCGCCTCGAGAACGAGTCCAACCACCTGACCCCGCGGGTCATCGACATCGTCGCCCCGATCGGCAAGGGCCAGCGCGGCCTCATCGTCGCGCCGCCCAAGGCCGGCAAGACGATCATCATGCAGCAGATCGCCAACGCGATCACCGCGAACAACCCCGAGGTCCACCTCATGGTCGTGCTCGTCGACGAGCGCCCCGAGGAGGTCACGGACATGGAGCGGACCGTGAAGGGCGAGGTCATCGCCTCGACCTTCGACCGCCCCGCGTCGGACCACACGATGGTCGCCGAGCTGGCGATCGAGCGGGCCAAGCGCCTGGTCGAGCTCGGCCAGGACGTGGTCGTGCTGCTCGACTCGCTGACCCGCCTGTCCCGCGCGTACAACCTGGCGGCCCCGGCCTCCGGGCGCATCCTGTCCGGCGGCGTGGACGCGTCGGCGCTCTACCCGCCGAAGCGGTTCTTCGGCGCCGCGCGCAACATCGAGCACGGCGGCTCGCTGACGATCCTCGCGTCGGCGCTGGTGGAGACCGGCTCCAAGATGGACGAGGTCATCTTCGAGGAGTTCAAGGGCACCGGGAACATGGAGCTCCGGCTCTCCCGGTCGCTGGCGGACAAGCGGATCTTCCCGGCGGTGGACGTCAACGCGTCCGGCACCCGCCGCGAGGAGATCCTCATCGCGCCGGACGAGCTCAAGATCATCTGGAAGCTCCGCCGTGTCATGGGCGCGCTGGACCAGCAGCAGGCGATCGAGCTGCTGCTCGGCAAGCTCCGCGACACCAAGAGCAACGTCGAGTTCCTGCTCCAGGTCCAGAAGACGACCCCGGCGCAGAACGGCCACGGACACCACGACGAGAGCCAGCAGCGCGCGATCGTCTGACGCGCGCACGCACGACGGGGCGGCACCTCTTGGGGGTGCCGCCCCGTCGCGCGTCCCGCCCCGGCGCCGAGTCTCCACCTCTCGCCTGTGCCGCGACGGTCGGACGCAGGCGAGAAGTGGAGACTCGGCGAGCTGTGTGTGCGCGGGGCGTGGGGGTCAGCGCGGGGGGCGGGCGCCCGCGCGGCGGGCGGCGATCGCCTGCTCGTACCAGGCCAGGGTCTGCGCCGTGATCTCGCCGGCCTCGAACCGCTGCGCCGCGGCGCGCTGCGGGGCACGTGCGGCTGCCCGGGCCGCCGGGTCGTCGACCCAGCGGGCCAGCGTGCGCGCGAATGCGGCGGTGTCCCGCGGGTCGACGAGCTGGTCCTCCAGGCCCGCCATCGGCGTGCGGTAGCCCGGGTTGTCGCCGGCGAGCACCACGCCGCCGGCGTCCGCCAGCGCCTCGACGACCGACATGCCGAAGCTCTCGCCGCCGGTCGAGGGCAGGGCGACGACGTCCGCGCCGGCGAGCAGGGCCGCCTTGTCCTCCTCGGCGACGAAGCCCGGGAAGTCGACCCGGTCGGCGACGCCGGCGGCGCGGGCGCGGTCGCGCAGCTCGTCGAGCAGCGGGCCGCGGCCGGCGAGCGTGAGCGTCCACGGGCGGGTGGCGGGCATGGCGGCGACGGCGGCGAGCAGCTCGCGCGGGCCCTTGCGCTCGACCAGCCGGCCGAGGAACACGATCCGCACGGGGCGGTCGTCGGCGGCGGAGGGGGCGGCCGCGCCGGACAGGGCGTCCGCCGCCCCGCCGCCCAGCTCCACCGGCCCGCCGATGATCGGCACGTCCCGCCCGTACGCCTCCCGCACGGACTCCCGCGCCGCCTCGGACAGCGCGGTGATCGCGTCGAACCGCCGCAGCCGCCGGCGCTCCGCGAGCCCGAGCGCCCGGATGCCCCACCGGGTCAGCCGGTCCTGGGGGTAGATGACGAACTGCCCGACGACGGCGGTGCGCGCCGACGCCGCGGACACGACGCGCCCGGCGAGCAGCGGGCTGTACGGCATGGTCACGTGCAGGACGTCGAACGGGACCTCGGCGAGCAGCCGGCGGACGTCGGCGCGCCGCGCGGGCAGCGGGCTGCGCAGCCGGTTGCCGTTGAACCGCACGGAGACCGTGCGGCCGAGCACGTGCAGGTGCGGCAGGTCGGTGCGCTCGGTCGTGGAGGTGACGTAGTGCACCTCGTGGCCGAGGTCGGCGAGCCGGCGGCCGAGCGTCAGCACGATCTGCTGCACCCCGTCCGGCTTGTCGAGGCCGTCGTCGATCACCAGGCCGATACGGAGCACGGTCCCCATCGTAGGGGCGCAGCTCAGGCGGGCTCGTGCACCCCGTCGGCGCTGAGCGTCCGGTCGCCGCAGGTGATCGCCCGGGCGGTCTCCCGCGCGGCGTCGGTGCCGGCGGCCACCTCGTCGGACGTCCCGGCGGAGGCGACCGTGCCGTCGACGTGGATCAGGGTGCGGGTGACCGTGTCGTCGACCAGGTTCAGCCCGACCAGGTCGAGGGTGCCGTCGCCGTCCAGGTCGACGCAGCCGACGCCGGTGCCCTGGCCGGCGAAGCCCTGGTCGAACTGCCACGGCTCGCCGCGGGCGTCGGTGGCGGCGACCAGCGCGCAGTCCTGCACCACCAGCAGGTCGGCGACCCGGTTGTCGGAGACGAGCACCAGGGCCGGCTCGGCCGGGTCGGGCCGCAGGGCGAACGCGGTGGCGCCCGCGGGGCCGGCCAGGTCGACCGGCTGGGTCAGCGTGGCACCGGCGGCGGTGGAGACGCCGACCGTGCGGGTGCCGCCGTCGTCGGCGATCCACAGCCGGTCGGGCACGCCGTCGCCGTCCAGGTCGATCGTGTCGACGGTCGCGGCGCCGGCGGGCGCAGCGCCGCCGGCCCCGGTGCAGCCCGCGGCGGCGGGCGCGCCCGGCTGCGGCGTGCCGGTCGGAGACGGCGCGGGCGTCACCGGGGAGGACGCGGGCGGCGGGGCGCTCGACGCGGCGTCGTCGTCGGCCCCGGCGCTGCACGCGGACAGCAGCAGGGCGGCGGTGGCCAGGGCGGACAGGGTCAGCGGGGCGCGTCGGGTGCTCATCGCCCTCGACGCTAGGACGGCCCGCCCGAGATCGCGACCGACGGGAAGATTTCCGCCCCGCCCGCTGTTCTGGCAGACTGTTCCGTCGGTCTGCGGTTCACGTGCGCGGCTCGCGCGCACGACCCGGAGGCCCAACCCGAGGAGAACACCTGTGAAGACTGACATCCACCCCGAGTACGTGGTGACCCAGGTGACCTGCACCTGTGGCAACACGTTCACCACGCGCTCCACCGAGACCTCCGGCGAGATCCGCGCCGACGTCTGCAGCGCCTGCCACCCGTTCTACACGGGCAAGCAGAAGATCCTCGACACCGGCGTCTTCGCATGTCCGGGGCCGGGTCCGCCGTCCCCGGCCGCCCCGCCCCCCAGGAGACCCCCGCGATGACCGACCCGTTCGCGGCCGCCCGCCCGCTGCTCGACGAGCACGCGCGGATCGAGCAGCAGCTCGCCGACCCGGCGGTGCACGCCGACCAGGCGCTGGCCCGCACCCTCGGGCGCCGGTACGCCGAGCTCGGCCGGGTCGCGCAGGCGCACGGCGCGTGGCGCGCCGCGGCGGAGGACCTCGCGGACGCGCGGGAGCTCGCGCAGGAGGACGAGGCGTTCGCGGCCGAGCTGCCGTCCCTGGCCGAGGCCGAGGAGCACGCGGCGGAGAAGCTGCGCCGGGTCCTGGTCCCGCGCGACCCCGACGACGCCCGCGACGTGATCCTGGAGATCAAGGCCGGCGAGGGCGGCGAGGAGTCGGCGCTGTTCGCCGGCGACCTGCTGCGGATGTACCTGCGGTACGCCGAGCGCCGGGGGTGGAGGGCCGAGACGCTCGAGTCCACCGAGTCCGACCTCGGCGGGTACAAGGACGTGCAGGTCGCGATCAAGGCCCGCGGCGCCGTCACCGACCCGGCCGACGGCGTCTGGGCGAGCCTCAAGTACGAGGGCGGCGTGCACCGGGTGCAGCGCGTGCCGGTCACCGAGTCGCAGGGCCGGATCCACACCTCGGCCGCGGGCGTGCTCGTGTTCCCCGAGGTGGAGGACGAGGGCGAGGTCGAGATCGACCCGAACGACCTGCGGATCGACGTCTACCGGTCGTCCGGCCCCGGGGGGCAGTCGGTCAACACCACGGACTCCGCGGTGCGGATCACCCACCTGCCGACGGGCATCGTGGTGTCGATGCAGAACGAGAAGTCGCAGCTGCAGAACCGCGAGCAGGCCATGCGCGTGCTGCGCGCCCGGCTGCTGGCCGCGCGCCAGGAGGAGGCCGCCGCGGCCGCGAGCGAGGCCCGCCGGTCGCAGGTGCGCACGGTCGACCGCTCGGAGCGGATCCGCACGTACAACTTCCCGGAGAACCGGATCGCCGACCACCGCACCGGCTACAAGGCGTACAACCTGGACGCCGTGCTCGACGGCGACCTGCAGCCGGTCGTGCAGTCGGCGGTCGACGCCGACGAGGCCGCCCGGCTGGCCGCCGCGGGGGAGCGGTGACCACCTCCGGCGCGTCCGGCGCCCCCGTGCAGGCGCCCGGCGCGCCCACCCTGCGCGCCCTGGTGGAGGCCGCCGCCCGCGTCCTCGCCGAGGCGGGCGTGGGGTCGCCCCGGCACGACGCGACCGCGCTCGCCGCGCACGCGCTCGGCCTGCCGCGCCTCGACCTGGTGCTGGCGCCCCCCGTGCCCGAGGGCTTCACCCAGGAGTTCGCCGGGCTGGTCGACCGCCGCCGGCGCCGCGAGCCGCTGCAGCACATCGTCGGCTCGACGGTGTTCCGCTACCTGACCCTGCGCGTCGAGCCCGGGGTGTTCGTGCCGCGGCCGGAGACCGAGACCGTCGCGCAGGTCGGGATCGACGAGGCCGCGCGGATCGCCACCGAGGGGCGGACCCCGGTCGTCGTGGACCTGTGCTGCGGCGCGGGCGGCATCGCGCTGTCGCTGGCGACCGAGGTGCCGGAGGCGCGGGTGGCCGCCGTCGACGCGTCCCCGGCCGCCGTGGCGCTGACCCGGGACAACGGCGAGCGGGTGTCGGCGGGGGACGTCCGCGTCGAGCTCGGCGACGTGCGGGACCCCGCGGTGCTCGCCGACCTGGACGGCACGGTCGACGTGCTGGTGTCGAACCCGCCGTACATCCCGCCGGACGCGGTGCCGGTCGACCCCGAGGTCCGCGACCACGACCCCGACCTCGCGCTGTACGGCGGCGGGGCCGACGGGCTGGAGGTGCCGCGCGCCGTCCTGGCGGCCGCCGCCCGGCTGCTGGTGCCCGGCGGGCTGCTGGTGATGGAGCACGCGGAGGTGCAGGACGCCGCCGCCCGCGCGGCCGCCGAGGCGACCGGCGCCTTCGAGGCGGTCGAGTCCCGCCCGGACCTCACCGGCCGGCCCCGGATGCTCGTCGCCCGCCGACGGGCCGCCGCGCCCGCGACCGCCCCCGCGGCCCCCGCCGCCCCCGCGGGCGAGCCGCGTCCCCACGCCCAGCCGGCCGTGGGAGACTCGCAGCCGTGACTGCCGACGCCGTGCTGGACGCCACCGACCCCGCGACCTGGGGGCCGGCCCTCGACGCCGCCGTGCACACCGTGCAGCGCGGCGGGCTCGTCGTGCTGCCGACGGACACGGTGTACGGCATCGGGGCGGACGCCTTCACGCCGCCGGCGGTGAACGCGCTGCTCGCCGCGAAGGGCCGCGGGCGCCAGATGCCGCCGCCGGTGCTGATGCCGGACGCGCGCACCATGGACGGCCTGGCGATGGGCGTGCCCGCCGCGGCGCGCGACCTCGCCGAGGCGTTCTGGCCGGGCGGCCTCACGATCATCCTGGTCGCCCAGCCCTCGCTCGCCTGGGACCTGGGGGAGACCCACGGCACGGTCGCGCTGCGGGTGCCGGACCACCCCGTGGCGCTGGCGCTGCTCGGCCGCACCGGCCCGATGGCGGTGTCGAGCGCGAACCGCACCGGCCAGCCGTCGGCCCTCGAGGTCGGCGAGGCCTACGAGCAGCTCGGCGACCGGGTCCAGACGTACCTGGACGGCGGTCGCACGCCGGGGCAGGTCGCCTCGACGATCGTGGACGCCACCGGCGACGAGCTCCGCGTCGTCCGCCAGGGCGCCATCTCCCTGGAGCGCCTCCGCGAGGTCGCCCCCGTCGTGGCGGGTGACGCCGGCCGGTGAGGGCGTACCTCCTGCTCCTGCTGATCGCCGCGGCGGCGACCTACGTGCTGACGCCGCTGGCGCGGTGGTGCGCGCTCCGCTGGGGCGCGATCACGGCCGTGCGGAGCAGGGACGTGCACTCCATCCCGACGCCGCGGCTCGGCGGCCTGGCGATGTGGGCCGGGATCATGGTCGGCCTCGTCATGGCGAGCCAGCTGCCGTTCCTGGCGGACGTCTTCGACCGGCCGGAGCCGGTGATCGGCATCGCCGCCGCGGCGACGATCGTGTGCGCGCTGGGCGTCGCGGACGACATCTGGGACCTGGACTGGATGACGAAGCTGGTCGGGCAGGTGCTCGCCGCGTTCGTGATGGCGTCGATGGGCGTGCAGCTCTACCAGCTGCCCATCGACGGCGTGGTGCTGGGCTCCGACCGGATCTGGCTCGGCCTGACGGTGCTGGTGGTCGTCGTCGCGATGAACGCCGTGAACTTCGTCGACGGGCTGGACGGGCTCGCGGCCGGGCTCATCGCGATCGGCGGCGCCGGGTTCTTCCTGTACTCCTACCAGCTCACCCGCGACGCCAGCCCGGGCGACTACTCCAACCTCGCGACGCTCGTCGTGGCGCTGCTGGTGGGGGCGTGCGTGGGCTTCCTGCCGCACAACTTCAACCCGGCGCGGATCTTCATGGGCGACTCCGGGTCGATGCTCATCGGCCTCGTGATCGCCGCGGCGGGCATCCAGGTGACCGGGCAGATCGACCCGGCGATCGCCTCCACGCGGCAGTCGTTCCCCGCGTTCCTGCCGATCCTGCTGCCGCTGGCCGTGCTGCTGCTGCCGCTGCTCGACATGGGCCTCGCGGTGATCCGCCGGGTGGGCTCCGGGAAGTCGCCGTTCCACCCGGACCGGATGCACCTGCACCACCGGATGCTGGCGCTGGGCCACTCGCACCGGCGCGCGGTGATCATCCTGTACGTGTGGACGTTCGTGTTCACCGGCGCCGCGACCGCGCTCGTGTGGTTCTCCACCACCGCCGTGCTCGTCGGGCTGGCCGTCGGCGTGCTGGCCGCGCTGGCGCTGACCCTCGGCCCGCTGCGCGGCCGGAGCACGGCGGGCGGCGGCACGCCCGGCGGCGGCCCCGGCGTGCGCCCGCCGACGGGGCCCGAGCC
>NZ_JBYTEP010000091.1:0-8234 GCF_058792015.1 Cellulomonas sp. EB106-03-03-XG116 | reverse complement strand
GCCGGAGCCCCGGCGCACGCCCGGCACCGCACCGCGCTCGCGCCGACCGGCGGTCCCGCCTACGCCGCGGCCGCACCCGCCGGCCCTGCCTACGCCGCGGCCGCAACCGCCGGCCCCTGGTACCCCGAGCCCGCCCGGCTCGGCGCCGGCCCGCGCGACGCGGTGCACTGGCTGCTCCCGACCGGCCGGTCCTGGCAGTCCATCGTCGCGGGCTACGTCGGCCTGCTCGCGCTGCTGATCTGGCCGCTCGGCCCGTTCGCGATCTGGTTCGGTCTGTGGGCGCTCCGCAGGGCCCGGACCGGCGGACACGGCCGCGGGCGCGCGGTGTTCGCCGTCGTCGTAGGCGCGGCCGCCACCGCGCTGCTCGCCTACCTGCTCGCCTCGGGTGCCCTGACCACCTGAGCGCCG
Source organism: Cellulomonas sp. EB106-03-03-XG116 (assembly GCF_058792015.1). Taxonomy (NCBI): domain Bacteria; kingdom Bacillati; phylum Actinomycetota; class Actinomycetes; order Micrococcales; family Cellulomonadaceae; genus Cellulomonas; species Cellulomonas sp. EB106-03-03-XG116. The sequence continues at coordinate 7,826 of NZ_JBYTEP010000091.1, read as the reverse complement.
GCGCGGCGCGTGGCGCCGTCCGCGGGCGCGGTGAGGTCGTCACCACGCGACGAGGTCGTCACTCGTGAGTGCCGACCTCGTGCGGAGGTGACGACCTCACCGGCGTACCGGGAGCCGCCCCCGCCCCGCTCAGCCCCAGGAGCCCCGCGCGTACTGCACCGGCCAGCCGGTCGGCTGGCCCGGGAGCACCGTCGCCGCGGCGTCTCCGGCGTGCTCGAGCACGGGGGTCTTGTCATCCAGCGCGTGCGCGGCGCGCAGCGGCCAGTGCGGGTCGAACAGCGCCGGCCGGCCCAGCATGACGACGTCCGCGGAGCCTTGGGCCAGCACCTGCTCGGCCTGCTCCGGCGTCGTGATCAGGCCGACCGCGGAGGTCGCGATCCCGGCGGTCTCGCGGATCGTCCGGGCGGCCGGCACCTGGTACCCCGGCCCGACGGGGATGGAGGCGTGCACGTTGCCGCCGGTCGAGACGTCGACCAGGTCGACCCCGTGCGCGCGCAGCCAGACCGCCACCTGCGCGACGTCCTCGACGGCGAGGCCGCCCTCGGTCCAGTCGGTGGCGGAGACGCGGACGAGCAGCGGGCGGTCCTCCTGGAGCGCCGCGCGGACCGCGTCGACGGTGTCGAGCAGCAGGCGGGCGCGTCCGGCCAGGTCGCCGCCCCACGCGTCGTCGCGGCGGTTCGACAGCGGGGACAGGAACTGGTGCAGCAGGTACCCGTGGGCGGCGTGCACCTCGACGAGGTCGAAGCCGGCGTCGAGCGCGCGGCGGGTGGCGGCGGCGAACTGGCCCGGCACCGCGGCCACCTGCTCCGGCGTCATCTCCTGCGGGGCGGCGTAGCCCTCGAAGGCGACGGCCGACGGCGCGACGGTGTCCCAGCCCCCGGCCGCGGCGGGGACGGTCCCCGAGCCCTCGCCGAACCCGCGGTAGGTGGAGGCCTTGCGACCGGCGTGCGCGAGCTGGACGCCGACGACGGCGCCGCGGCTGCGGACGAGGTCGGTGATCCGGCGCCAGGCGACGACGTGCTCGTCGCCCCAGATGCCGACGTCCTGCGGGGAGATCCGGCCCTCGGGGACGACCGCGGTCGCCTCGGCGAGCACCAGGCCGAAGCCGCCGACCGCGCGGGCGCCGAGGTGCGCGAGGTGCCAGTCGGTGGGGACGCCGTCGCCGTCCGCGGAGTACTGGCACATCGGCGCCAGCCAGACCCGGTTCCGGAACGTGGTGCCGCGCAGCGTCAGGGGGCTCATCAGGAGGCTCACGAGAGGATCGAACCGCGGGGGAGAGCCGTCTCATCCCGCGGGCGCGCGGTCGTGACGCAGGTCACACCACCGGCGCGGCGTCGGGCGCGGCGGGCGTCGGGCGAAGGGTCAGCCCGCGACGTCGAACCAGGCCAGCAGCACGTTGCCGACCGTGAGCAGCCCGAGCACCAGCAGCCCGAGGCGGAGGACGCCGTCGCCGAGGGCGCCGCGGCCGGCGGCCGACGCGGGCCGGGCGGGTGCGGCCGCGTCCTGGCCGGCGTGCAGCCCGGCGACCTCCCGGTTGGCGGGCTGCGCGTAGCGCGGGGTCGCGCCGGCGGTCCCGGCGCGACCGGGGGCGCCGGCCTGCGGGCTCGCCGGGGCCTCCGGGGCGGCCGGGGCGGCGTGGCGCTCGTCCCGCCACACCGCGGCGGGCCGGAACACGTCGTCGACGGTCAGCTGCTCGGGGCTCGCGGCGCCGCCCAGCTCGGCGGCCAGGTACTCGGACACCAGCGTCACGTCCTCGGGGGAGAACACGGGCGGCAGCGCAGCCAGGTGCGCCGCGAGCCGCGGCTCGCCGACCGCCGTCGCGCCGCCCCGCACCGCGGCCGGGTCGAGGTCGCGCCCCCCGAGCGACACCACGGCGAGCACGGCCCGGCGGTGCGCCGGGGCCAGCAGCGCGGTGACCGCGCCGGCGGCGTCGGCGACCGCGGCGACGTCGGCGGTCCGGCCGTAGCCGCGGTGCCGCAGCGTGCCGTCGTGCACGGTGACCTCGCCGGTCCAGCGCAGCGTCTCGACGACGACGACGCCTCCCGGGCCCACGGCGACGTGCTCGACGGTCGCGTCGGTGCTGCCCGGGCGGTGCAGGTCGTGCAGCACGGTCCAGCCGGCGGCCTCGGCCTCGGCCAGCGCGCGGCGGGAGCCGACCGCCTCGGCGGCGTCGGTCAGCCAGGAGTCGAACCAGTCGTCGGAGCGGTCCGCCTCGGGGCGCGCCGAGGGCACGCCGGACGCCCGGCGCGCGCTGCGCCACAGGCCCCGGCGGCGCGAGCGCCGGACGACGGGCTCGGTGCCGATCCCCTGCTCCACACGGGACCTATCGACACGTGGGGGCCCGGTGCTGAGCGGAACGGGACATCCCGGTGCGCACGGGGGACAGGCCCGACCTGGTGCGGCTGCGCCGTCCGGATGAATCGGGGCGGATCCGCCACGGGCGCCCGTTGCCCGGTGCAACGATCCGGCGTGCTCCGCGCCGGGGCGCACCGGGCCCCGGCCCGAGCCCGAGCCAGCCACCCGAGGTGACCATGCGCTTCAACCCGCCGCCGTCCTGGCCGCAGCCGCCCGCCGGGTGGACGCCCCCGCCCGGCTGGCAGCCGGACCTCGCGACGCTGCCGCCGGTCCCCGAGGGGTGGCAGCTGTGGCTGCCGGACGACCCGGACGCGACGTCCGCCCCGGCGGGGACGTGGCCCGCCGCGCCGGCGACCGGCGCGACCGTCCCGGGGCTCGCGTCCCCCGCGCCGACGGCGTTCCCGCAGCCGACCGCGTTCGGGGCGCCCCCGGTGCCCGGGTCCGAGGAGGGGCTGCACGCGCGCCGCGGCGCGACCCGGACCTTCTGGATCGGGATCGCCGTGCTGGTCGGCGCGACCGTCAGCACCATCCTCGCGTCCGGCGACTCCGGCGGGATCATCTGGACCGGCGGCTTCGTCTTCGGGCTCGTGCTGCTGGTCCGCGCCGCGGTCGCCTACCGGGGCGCGCGCCGCGCGGGCGCGCCGGCGTACTCGTCGCGCGGCTGGCTCGGCGCCGCGGGGGGCCTCGTCGCCTGCGTGGCGGTCGGCGTCGTGGCGGTGGTGTCGTACGCCGCGCCGGGCACGGTGCTCCCGCACGTCGCCACCGGCGTCGGGTCGTGCTGGGACGAGGCCGACGGCGAGTTCCTGGAGCCCGTGGACTGCGGCGACCCGCACGCGTTCCTCGCGGTCGAGCAGGTCGAGGTCCTCGACTCCTGCCCGCTCGAGGCCGCCTGGTACGTGGAGGCGGACGACAGCGGCTACCTCTGCCTGCGCGAGGACGCCTGACGGGCGCGCGCCACCGGCCCTAGGCTCGGCGCATGGCCGCCCTGCGCGACGTCGTCGTCGACTGCCGGCACCCCGCCTCGCTCGCGCGGTGGTGGGCCGGCACGCTCGACGGCTACCGCGTGGCGCCGTACGACGAGGCCGAGCTCGCCCGGCTGCGCGCCGCGGGCGTCGAGGACCCCGAGGACGACCCGACCGTGCTGGTCGAGCCCGGCGGGCCCGGGCCGCGGATCTGGTTCCAGCGGGTCCCCGAGCCGAAGACGGCCAAGAACCGCGTGCACCTCGACCTGACGGTGCCCGACCTCGCGGCGGGCGTCGCCGACCTCGTGGCGCGCGGCGCGACGGTGGTCGCCGACCAGGGCACGTGGGTGGTCCTGGCGGACCCCGAGGGCGACGAGTTCTGCGTGTTCCCGGCCTGACCGCACCTGCCGGGTCCGCGGGAGGGCGCCGCAGGGGCGCGCCCCGGGGTGTCCCGGGTGCGCGCCCCTGCGGGTCGTCGCGGGTCAGGCCAGGGCCCGCCAGGCCTCGCGCCGCCGCGCCTGCTCGTCCGGGTCCGGCACGGGCAGGCTCGCCAGCAGCCGGCGGGTGTACTCCTCGCGGGGCGCGCCCAGCACCTCCTCGCCGGTGCCCTCCTCGACCAGCCGGCCGCGGTGCAGCACCGCGATCCGGTCGGCGAGCAGGTCCACCACCGCGAGGTCGTGGCTGATGAACAGGCACGCGAACCCGAGCTGCTCCTGCAGCTCCGAGAACAGCTCGAGCACCCGCGCCTGCACCGACACGTCGAGCGCCGAGGTGGGCTCGTCCGCGATCAGCAGCTCGGGGTCGAGCGCGAGCGCCCGGGCGAGCGACGCGCGCTGGCGCTGGCCGCCGGACAGCTCGTGCGGGAACCGGTCGCCGTACGACCGCGGCAGCTGGACGGACTCCAGCAGCTCGTCGACCCGCGACCGCGCCGCCCGGGCGTCGCGCGCCCGGCCGTGCACGACCAGCGGCTCGGCCACGCACTCGGCGATGGTGAGCAGCGGGTTGAACGACGTCGCCGGGTCCTGGAACACGAACCCGATGCGCGGCCGCACGGGCCGCAGGGCGCGCTCGCGCACCCCGTTCATCTCCAGCCCGAGCACCTGGAGCGACCCGCCGGTGACCCGGGTGAGGCCGGCGATCGCACGACCGATGGTGGTCTTGCCGGAGCCGGACTCGCCGACCAGGCCGACGACCTCGCCGGGCCGGATCGCGAGCGAGACCTTGTCGACCGCCCGGAACCCGGGCTGCCGCAGCCGCCCGGGGTAGACGATCTCCAGGTCCCGCGCCTCGACCACGGGGGTCTGCTCGGCCCAGCCCGCGGGGCGCGCGGCGGCGCGGGCGCGGGCGTGCGCGCCCCCGCTGCCGATCCGCGGCACGGCGTCCAGCAGCGACCGGGTGTACGCGTGCTGCGGGGCGCCGAACAGGTCGCGCACCGGCGCCTGCTCGACGATCTTGCCCTGGTACATCACGGCGACGCGGTCGGCGAGGTCGGCGACCACGCCCATGTTGTGCGTGATGAGCACGATCGCCGCGCCGAACTCGTCGCGGCAGCGCCGGAGCAGGTCGAGGATCTCGGCCTGCACGGTCACGTCCAGGGCGGTGGTGGGCTCGTCGGCGATGATCACGCCGGGGTCGAGCACCAGCGCCTGGGCGATGACGATGCGCTGCTTCTGCCCGCCGGAGAACTGGTGCGGGTAGTGGTCGATCCGGCGCTCCGGGTCGGGGATCCCGACGCGGCGCAGGATGTCGACGGCCTTGGCCCGGGCGTCGGACCGGCTGATCTTCTGGTGGGCGCGCAGGCCCTCGACGATCTGCCAGCCGATCGGGTAGACCGGGTTCAGCGCGGTCGACGGCTCCTGGAACACCATGGCGGCGTCCCGGCCCCGCACCTGGCGGAGCGCCGAGCCGTCGAGCGCGACCACGTCGCTGCGGACCGCGCCGTCCCGGGAGGACAGCACGACGGCGCCCCGGGTGGTCGCGGTGGACGGCAGCAGGCCCAGGAGGGTCTTGGCCGTCACCGACTTGCCGGAGCCGGACTCGCCGACGACGGCCAGCACCTCGCCGGCCGCCACGCTGAGCGAGACGCCGTCGACGGCGCGGACGTCGCCCGCGTCGGTCGCGAAGGACACCGACAGGTCGGTGATCTCGACGACCGGCTCGGCGGGGGCGCCCTGGTGCGGCGCGGTGTCGATGCGTGCGGTCATCGGGCCGCCTCCGTCCCGGGCTCGAGGCCCTCCAGGCCGCCGGGGGCGGACAGCGCGCCGCCGGGGACGACCGAGGTCGCGGCGACGTCGCCGGTCACGTCGGCCGACGCGCGGCGGGTGCGCAGCCGCGGGTCCGCCAGGTCGTTCAGGGACTCGCCGACCAGCGTGATGCCCAGGACGGACAGCACGATCGCGAGGCCCGGGAACACCGAGGTCCACCAGATGCCCGACGTGACGTCGGCGATGGCGCGGTTGAGGTCGTAGCCCCACTCGGCGGCCTGCGTCGGCTCGATGCCGAACCCGAGGAAGCCGAGCCCCGCGAGGGTGAGCACGGCCTCGGACGCGTTCAGCGTGATGATCAGCGGCAGCGTGCGGGTCGCGTTGCGGAGCACGTGCTTGAGCATGATCCGGGTGTTGCTCGCGCCGATGACGCGGGCCGACTCGACGAAGGCCTCGGACTTGATCCGGATGGTCTCCGCGCGCACGACCCGGAGGTACTGCGGCGTGAACACCACGGTGATCGAGAGCGCCGCCGCGAGGACGCCGCCCCACATGCTCGACTGGCCGCCGCTGATGACGATGGCGAGCACGATGGCGAGCAGCAGGGACGGGAACGCGTACACCGCGTCCGCGACCACGACGAGCACCCGGTCGAGCCAGCCGCCGAAGTAGCCGGACACGAGACCGAGCAGCACGCCGATGACCAGCGAGGCGGCGATCGCGATGATCATGACGAGCAGCGCGGTGCGGGACCCGTAGATCACCCGGGACAGCACGTCGAAGCCGCCGACGGTGGTGCCGAGCCAGTGCTCGGCCGAGGGCGGCTGCTGGGCGCCGAACGGCCCGTCGGCGTCGCGGAGCTGGTTGAACCCGTAGGGCGCGAGCAGCGGCGCGAGCAGGGCGGTGAGGACCAGCAGGCCGGTGAGCACCAGGCCGGCGATCAGCATGCCGCGCTGGAGGCCGACGCTCTGCCGGAGCTGGTGCACGACGGGCAGCCGGCGCCAGCCGCGGCGGGCGGGGGCGGCGGCGGTGGCCGGAGCCGCCTCGGGGGCGGCGGCGGGGGTGGTCGCCATGTCAGTACCTCACCCTCGGGTCGATGAGCGCGGCGATGACGTCGACGAGGAAGTTCGTCACGGCGACGATCACGGCGAGCAGCACGACGATGCCCTGCACGGCGACGAAGTCGCGCGCCTGCAGGTACTGCGACAGCTGGAAGCCGAGGCCGCGCCACTCGAAGGTCGTCTCGGTGAGCACGGCGCCGACGAGCAGCATCGCGACCTGCATGCCGACCACGGTGATGATCGGGATGAGCGCGGGCTTGTACGCGTGCTTGCGCAGCAGCCGCGACTCGCGGACGCCGCGCGACCGGGCCGCGTCGACGTAGCCGGAGCCGAGGGTGCCGATCACGTTGGTGCGCACGAGCCGCAGGAACACGCCGGCGGTGAGCAGCCCCAGCGCGATGGCGGGGAGCACGGCGTGCTGGAGCACGTCCGCGACGACCTCGCCGTTGCCGGTGCGGATCGCGTCGATCAGGTAGATGCCGGTCGGGTCGTCGAGCTGCCGCATCTCGATCTCGGAGCGGGTCGACGCGCGCCCGGACACCGGCAGCCAGTCGAGCTGCACGGCGAACACGAGCTTGAGCAGCAGGCCGGCGAAGAACACCGGCGTGGCGTAGCAGGCGATGGCGAACACGCGGAGCACGGCGTCGTGGAACCGGTCGCGGAAGTACGCGGCGAGCAGCCCGAGCGGGATGCCGACGACGAACGCGACGAGCAGCGCGTAGAACGCGAGCTCGAGGGTGGCCGCGCCGAAGGTGGTGAGCACCTCGGTCACGGGCCGGCTGTCGCTGAGCGTGGTGCCGAAGTCGCCGCGCAGGATGTTGCCGAGGTACTCGCCGTACTGGACGAGGATCGGCCGGTCGTAGCCGGCCTGGTGGATCCGCTCGGCGAGCTGGTCGGCGGGCAGGCGCCCGCCCTGGGCGGCCGTGATCGGGTCGCCGGTCGCGCGCATCAGCACGAACACGACGGTGACCAGGATGAACACGGTCGGGATGATCAGGAGGAACCGCACGAGCAGGTAGCGGCCGAGCCCGCCGCCGGTGCCCCGGGTGCGGGGCTCCTTGCGGCCGGGCGTCGCGCCGCCCCCGGCGGCGGTCGCGTCCGCTGCGCCGGTGGGCTGCAGCGGACCGGTGGTGGAGGTGGAGGTCATCTCTTCTTCCCGGTGACGCCGCGGGGGGGGGGGGGGGGGGGGGGGGGGGGGGGGGGGGGGGGGGGGGGGGGGGGGGGGGGGGGGGGGGGGGGGGGGG